>JALRIY010000116.1 GCA_023255285.1 Algoriphagus sp. | reverse complement strand
ACCTCCAACTTTCACCGGATGCACGCTATGTTACCTTTTCTGTGTTTACACCTCCAGCAGGCAACAAAAACACCAAGGTGCCAAATTATGCCGATGCTTCTGGCTACACAGAGGATTTGAATAGCAGACCTAAAGTGGGTACCCAAGCAGGCAAGATGGAAATGGGGATATATGACCTGGAAAGAGATACTGTCTATTTCGTTAATACCGCAAGCCTTCCAGGAATTCAGGATGCTCCGGATTATAGAACCGATTATCCTGAAAAAACTTGGGAGAAAAAAAATCGGGAATTGACACTTACGGGGCCTTATTTTTCTCCAGATGGTACCCATGCAGTACTCCAAGCTAGAGCTTTAGACAATAAAGATCGCTGGATTGCTTCCATTAATTTGATTACAGGGGCCTTAACTACACTAGATAGACAGCGCGATGAAGCTTGGATTGGAGGACCAGGAATAGGTTGGGGTGGCACCTTGGGTTGGCTTCCTGACTCCAAGCACCTCTATTTCCAATCGGAAGAAAGTGGCTATTCTCATTTGTACCTAGTCCATGTTGGTACCTTAGAGAAAAAAGCGTTGACTGCAGGGAAATTTGAGGTATTTGATCCTTTTTTGTCCAAAGACAAAAAGTCTTGGTACTTGACCACTTCGGAAGTTCACCCGGGTGAACGCCATTTTTACCGTATGCCGCTGATGGGTGGCAAAATGGAAAAGCTAACCGTAATGGTTGGCGAAAATAATGTGGCTCTCTCTCCAGATGAAAGCAAGCTAGCCATTCTTTACAGTTATTCGAATGTTCCCGCCGAGCTTTATGTGCAGGAAAATAAACCAGGAGCGAAACCGGTTAAACTTACCTCAGGACAGTCAGAAGAGTTTAAAAGCTATGCATGGCGCGATCCACAACTGGTTACTTTTGCAGCAAAAGATGGCGCAAAAGTGCCTGCACGACTGTATCTTCCAGAAGCTTCAAAAAAGAATGGAGCAGCGGTGATCTTCGTTCATGGTGCTGGATACCTCCAAAATGCCCACAAATGGTGGAGCAGTTACTTTCGAGAGTATTTTTTCCATAATCTCCTCACTGACCTAGGCTATACCGTCCTAGATATTGATTACCGAGGATCTGCAGGATATGGCCGGGATTGGCGAACAGGGATCTACCGTCATATGGGAGGCAAAGACCTTTCTGATCAAGTGGATGGAGCAAACTACCTGATGAATCAGCACGGCGTTGAAGCGGGAAGAATTGGGATTTATGGAGGGAGTTATGGTGGATTTATCACCCTGATGGCTATGTTTAATCATGGAGACCTATTCACTTCAGGAGCAGCTTTACGATCAGTGACCGATTGGGCACATTACAACCATGGCTACACGGCAAATATTTTGAATACTCCTGAAGAAGATCCCATTGCCTATCGCCGCTCCTCTCCCATTTATTTTGCTGAGGGCTTGAAAGGAAACCTATTGATCGCTCATGGGATGTTGGACGTAAATGTGCACTTCCAAGACGTAGTACGCCTATCGCAGCGATTGATTGAGTTGAAAAAAGATAACTGGGAGATAGCCATTTATCCCATAGAAGACCATGGATTTGTAACCCCAAGTTCTTGGACTGACGAGTACAAACGAATTTTGAAATTATTCAACACCACACTCCTTAGAAAATGAGCCCTTTATTTCGAACCGGAATTTCCCTTGTAATTACCTTAGGTATTGTAGTAGGTTTTATTACCCAAACTGTAGCACAGAGCGCTAAAGTGCAGGGACTTGTATCCGACAAAGCCATGGTGGTCTCTGCTCGAGAGGAAGCCTCACAAATAGGGATAGAGATCATCCGACAAGGAGGCAATGCCTTTGATGCCATGATGGCTACGGAAATGGCTTTAGCAGTGAGTTTTCCCTTTGCAGGTAACCTTGGAGGTGGTGGTTTTATGGTCTACCGCATGGCTGATGGACGGATAGGGAGTTTGGACTACCGAGAAAAAGCTCCTTTGGCAGCTTCCAAAGACATGTATTTAGATGAAGAAGGTAATGTCATCCCCAGATTAAGTACACAAGGTGCCCTAGCCTCCGGGGTTCCTGGAACTCTTGCGGGAATTTTTGAAGCACAGGCCAAGTTTGGTAAACTTAAACCCAAACAAGTGCTACAACCCGTAATTGATTTAGCAAGAAATGGCTTTGTAGTTACCAAAAATCAAGCAGAACGACTTCGCATGAATCGGCAATTATTCGTCCAAGTAAATGGCCCAGATACCTTTTTTGGAAAAGAAATAAAAGCCGGAGAATTAATTCAAAATCCTGCTCTTGCCAACACTTTAGAGCGAATTGCCAAAAAAGGAAGAAACGAATTTTACAAAGGGAAAACTGCAAAAGTGATGGTCAATCACCTACAAAAAATAGGAGGAATCATCACCATGGCTGATTTAGCCCAATACAAAGCCGTTTGGAGAGATCCCATTGTATTTCCCTATCGAAACCTGAAAATCATTTCTATGGCGCCTCCAAGTTCTGGAGGAGTCACATTGGGTCAAATCCTCAAAATGCTCGAACCTTATCCCCTACGCCAACTAGGGCATCATTCCCCTGAGTACATCCAAGTACTTGTGGAGGCCGAACGACGTGCCTATGCCGATCGAAATTACTATTTGGGTGATCCTGACTTTGTACGAATTCCTGTCAACCAATTGCTTGATTCTGCCTACCTAACATCTAGAATGAGTAATTTTTCCTTTGAAAAAGCAAGTAAGTCGGCAGACATTGGTAGAGGAGATATCCAATTTTCCGAGAGCATGGAAACTACTCATTACTCCATTGTCGATGCGGAGGGAAATGCCGTTTCCGTGACCACTACCCTCAACGGGGGATATGGATCTAAGGTATTTGTGGAGGAACTAGGATTCTTTATGAACAATGAAATGGATGATTTCAGTGCCAAGCCTGGCATCCCAAACATGTTTGGCCTAATCGGCGCCGAAGCCAATAGCATAGCGCCAGGCAAACGTATGCTCAGTTCCATGACCCCCACCATTGTGGAAAAAGAGGGAAAGTTAGCTATGGTTGTAGGTACTCCTGGCGGTTCCACTATCATCACCGCAGTATTGCAGACGATTTTGAACGTAACAGAATTTGATATGGGGATGCAGGAAGCAGTCAATGCCCCTCGATTTCATCACCAATGGTTGCCTGACCTAGTCAACTTTGAACCTAAAGCCTTTGGAGCGGATTTGGTTGCTCAACTAAAATCCAAAGGATACTTAATCAACGAAGGAAATAGCCCAATCATTGGAAAAGTAGATGCCATTCGCGTTTTACCCAATGGCAAACTTGAAGGTGGCGCTGATCCTAGAGGGGACGATACCGCCATAGGTTTTTAAATGAATGGATTTATTCCCTAGGTTCTCTTGGCCTTGCATTTTGATTCTCCACCGCTAATCAAATAATTGATTTACATGCAAACTAAGTTCTTAACTTTTGTAGAGATAAACCTAATTTAAACCTATGAAAAATCGTCGCGAGTTTCTTCAAAAATCAGTACTTGGAATTGCGGGTGTCCTGACTGCTCCCTCTTGGCTTCAAGGAGCACCTGCCTTGATCAAATCGCTTGGTAGGCCAAACTCCCTGATCAATGGAGTTCAAATCGGTTGCATCACCTACTCTTTCCGCTCCCTAGCCGACCAAAGTGCGGAGGCTACGCTACAATACGTTCTTGACTCTGGAATTTCTTCCATTGAATTGATGGGAGATCCAGCAGAGAGCTTTGCAGGGATGCCCAAACCTACTTTCAATCGCTCACGGATTTTTCAATTGGGTGGGAAGCAACGACGTGGAGAGTCTCTCAACGAAGACGAAAAAAAGGAACTAGCCGAGCTTCAGGCACAATCAGTTGCTTACAGCCAAACTGTTGCTGAATGGCGTGCAAACGCGGACATGAAGAAGTTTGAACAGGTGGGCAAAATGTACAAAGATGCGGGAGTATCGATCTACGCCTTCAAACCAAATGCATTTGGAACCACTAACTCGGATTTAGAAGTCGTTTATGGCATGCGAGCGGCCAAAGCCCTAGGAGCTAGCCATGTGACCCTTGAGCATCCTTCCAACGATGAGCAGACGATGCGATTAGGTAAGTTGGGAGAAAAAGAGCAAATGGCAGTAGGCTACCATGGACATGAACAGGAAACCTTTACTTTTTGGGATACTGCACTAGCGCAAAGTACTGCAAATGGATTAAATCTAGATGCTGGGCACTACATCGCTGCTGGACACACGGATTTGATTCCTTTAATCGAAAAGCAGCACTCCAGAATCTTAAGCATGCACACCAAGGATCGTAAAACTCCCGCCAATGGCAAAGGAAACGTAGCTTGGGGTACAGGCGACACCCCTATCGGTGATATGTTGCAATTGATGAAGAAAAAAAAGTATGCCTTCCCAGCTACCATCGAACTCGAATACCAAATACCTACCGGTTCGAATGCGGTTACAGAAGTCCAGCGATGCCTTGATTTTTGCCGAGAGGCATTGAAATAAAAAAAGGGGGTATCCCCTTTTTTTATACCCAAACGTTATTCATGGCCTTCTGGCATTTTTTCTCCTGCAATAACTGCGAAAGGGAGCCGATTGGATTTAGGAGGTATTGGACAGGTAGCAAACTCCGTATAAGCACAAGGAGGATTGTAGGCAAAATTAAAATCAAGAGTTGTAATTCCCTTTCCATCAGGGGAATCGACATAGAGGTAACGACCTGTAGGATAGGTTTCTGTGGCAGAAGTCTCATCCGAGAATAGCACAAAAAGTTTACCCAATTCATCCAAAACCAGAAGCTCAAATTGTTGTCCTTCTCGATCAAACTCGAGAACACCAATTACCTTCCAGGTAATGAGTTGACCCAAAACATTGGGGATTTCAAGGGTTTGGTTGAATTTAGGTACCAACCTTGCAGTAAATCGGAAGTCTGGATTGTAATCAAAAGTAGACGTAGGAGTGAAATTTTGAAGATTGGGATGATTTAAATCACGTAATCGAAGTGCATAATTCCCACCTCGCTGAATTATAGTCCATTTCCAATTCTTGTAGTAAATCCCTCCGCCGGTACCGTACCCAATGGGGTATACCAGTATCCTATTGGATGATGGCTTAATTGACTCCTTTTGGATGACCAATTTCGAAGGTTCAAACCAAACCGAATCTTTTACAAATTCAAACTTACCTAGGGTGGTAGCACCGGAAATTTTGCCAAAGCCCAGGGTATTTGCATTCACTTCTTCCAAATAGGGCGAATCTCTTTCCATCCAAATCAACCCAACTAAATTTAGCCATCCATCTTCTCCTGTCAATTCCGCTATTCTTTTGATTTTCCATTGGGCAAATGCCGATTCTTGAGCAACTGAAATAGTCACAAATGAAATCCAGATAAGGAAAAGAAGGGAATACTTCATTGAGCGTTTTATTATTAAGTAATACTTAATTTAATAATATTCATTTAATTAGTATTCAATAGTTTAATTACTTATAAAATAGTAGCTACTTTTTGAATTCGAAGCAAGGCTTCCTCCAACTCTCCTTCTTTTTTGGCAAAGCAAAAGCGAAGTACTTGCTGGTCCTGCTTAGTTGAATAAAATACGGAGACAGGAATACAAGCCACCTTGAGTTTTCGGGTCATCTGCTCTGCAACATGTACATCGGATTTTTTACTTAGATGGGAATACGATACCAACTGGAAAAAACTTCCCTGGCTGGCTTGAAAAATAAATGGCGTGGATTTCAAGCCCTCCACAAAAAGATCTCGCTTTTTTTGGTAGAAGGAAGGCAAATCCAAGTAATGTTTTGGATCATCCAAGTATTCGGCTAATGCAAATTGAATTGGGGTGACAGTACTAAAGGTCAAGTATTGATGAATCTTTCGAAATTCTTGGCTTAATCGGATTGGCGCAATACAATAACCTATTTTCCAACCCGTTACATGAAAGGTTTTTCCAAAAGAACCACAAACAAAGGTTAGTTCTCTCAATTCAGGATGCGAACCCAAGGAATGGTGGACTTTTCCATCAAATAAGATGTGTTCGTATACTTCATCGCTTATCACAAAAATACCCCTCTTTGATACGATAGAAGCTAATTGATCCACATCCTCCTTGCTCCAAACCTGGCCACTCGGATTGTGTGGACTGTTGACCACGATAGCGCGGGTTTTAACAGTGATTTTGGATGCTACCAACTCCCAATTCACTGAAAAATCAGTTGGGTTTAAGGATACAAAAACAGGAATCCCCCCATTTAACAAGATTCCAGGCACATAACTATCGTAGGATGGTTCCAAAACAATCACTTCATCTCCAGGCCGAACTACAGCAGAAAGTGCTGAAAAAAGCGCTTCTGTGGCTCCTGATACAATTGTTACTTCTGATTCTGGATCAGGGAAATAGCCTTGGGTACGCTGAGTTTTAGTAGCTAGTGCTAATTTCAACTCGGATACACCAGACATTGGGGCATACTGATTATTTCCATTTCGGGTAAATTTGGCCACCAATTCCAATAGGAATGGATCCGAACCAAAGCCGGGAAAACCTTGAGCTAAGTTAATCGCATTTTCTTCCTGCGCCATCCTAGACATGATTGTAAAGATGGTTGTTCCGATCTGGGGTAATTTTGAAATCAAAGACATTTGACTCTAAATTGAGTTTATACTTGCCAAGAAAGGAATTTTTTTCAAATTTGAGAAGAAAAGCCTCATACTCATGAAAATCCAAATTCTACTTTTTACGTTTCTCGGATTGCTACTAATTGCTTGTACGGAAGAATCCCCAGAAGATCCATTGGATGTGTATCGCGAAATTGCCTACAGCGCGTTGAGTAATACACAAAAAGAATCAATTTTAGGCGATTGGAAGCAAGCAGAAGTAGCAGCATGGACAGATGGAAATTACCTAGTAGTTTTTTTAACTAAGGACGGTATGCCGCCAATTAGAGTAGTAGTCAATCCCGAGACCGGACGTGTGGTAGAAATCTTAACTTAGCACTTCAAGAAACCCATCCATGCGTTATGCCAATTCCTTCATAAGCACCTCCTCTATTCAAATCAACTGTGATCTGGGAGAAGGAATCCCCT
>JALRIY010000115.1 GCA_023255285.1 Algoriphagus sp. | reverse complement strand
AGAAGTGTTGGTGGGAGTCAATTTTCATGTTTCTGGGTCGAGAATTGCTACTTGTTCTGATTCACCTAGACCTTCGATTCCAAGGCGAACCCGGTCGCCAGGAACTAGGTATCTTGGTTCTGGTAAACCCATCCCAACCCCCGCAGGGGTGCCTGTCGAGATGACGTCACCAGGAAGAAGTGTCATGTAATTACTCACATAGGACACTAATGTAGGAATATCAAAAATCAAATCTGAGGTAGTGCTATTTTGAAGCAGTTTGCCATTGACCTCAAGCCAGATCGAGAGTTGGTGAGGATTTGGAATTTCTTCTTTGGTGACGAGGTAGGGTCCTAAGGGAGCAAAGTGGTCTGCACTCTTTCCTTTGGTCCATTGCCCGCCTTGACGTAGCTGGAAGTCTCGTTCGCTAACATCATTGTGGACGCAATAACCAGCGATGTAGTCGTATGCATTTTCTTTTTTGATGTACTTGGCACGTTTACCGATGACCACAGCTAATTCGACTTCCCAGTCGGTTTGGGTGGAATTTTTAGGTATGTAAATCGGGTCAAATGGCCCACATAGGGAGCTGCTCGCCTTCATAAAGAGGATAGGAGCTTCAGGAACAGGCATACCGGCCTCTTCTGCGTGTTTCCGATAGTTGAGTCCAATGCAGATTATCTTTGAAGGGCGGGCTATAGGGGCCCCTAGGCGACTAGTTGAAGAAATTTCCGGTAAGTCAACTTGGTTGATTTCCAACCATTGATTCAGTCGATTTAAGCCATTATTTTCAAAAAATGATTCGTTCCAATCTTCTCCAAAGGAAGAACAATCCAATTTTTTTCCGGAGGAATCTTCTATTCCTGGACGTTCTTGGCCGGGTACTCCAAATCGGATTAATTTCATGGTTTTTGGGGTTTTGAGTGATGTGATTAGGTAGAGTGGAGGTTGATTACATTTTTATTCCAGAAAATCCTCCATCGACAGTGAAGTTGGAACCTGTAATAAACTGTCCCTGATCGGAGGAAATGAAATAAGCCATTTCTGCTATTTCTGAGGGTGTTCCCATTCTTCCAATAGGTTGCGTAGCTGCTAGTTTTTCAAACATCTCCTGTTCTTTACCTGGGTAATTTGTTGCCAAAAAACCATCTACAAAAGGGGTATGTACTCTTCCTGGAGAGATGCAATTACAGCGAATCCCATGTTGTACGTAATCTCTGGCTATACTTAAGGTCATGGAAAGTGTAGCTCCCTTGGTCATGCTATAGGCAAATCGATCTGGGATACCTATTGTGGCTGCCACGGAGCACATATTGAGTATGGATCCACCCCCATTTTCTATCAATTTGGGAAGTGCAGCTTGGCTGCATAAAAATAGCCCCTTGACATTCACAGCAAACAGTCGTTCAAAATCAGCCGTTCCAGTGCTACTTAAGGTTCCAATATGGGGGATGCCTGCATTGTTGATCAATACATCTAGTTTACTAGGAATTGATTCGATTGCTTGATGAACTTGTGCTTCATTTTGGATGTCTGCATGCAAAAAGTGAAGTGACCAACCTTTTTCTCGCCCTAGTTTTTCAACTATTTCCCCATCCTTTTGGTTAGAATCGATAAAGAAAACACGACTACCTTCAGATCCAAATTTTTCTACAATTGCAAGGCCTATCCCACTTGCTCCTCCAGTAATTAGGACGGTTTTATTTTTCATTTTCAAAAGAGTTCATTTACCAGAAAAAGAATGAGTTATCGCTTACTTATAGAGGTATCCCTACACCTGTTTTAACAGACTCATCGCAAGCAAAAGCTATTTTAAGACTATTTAATGCATCCTCCAAATGGTCAGAAAGGTCAGCGTTTGTACGAATGGCCTGCAAGAAATACAATTGTTCTCGATTGCAGAGTTCTTGGTGGTCGGGCTCGTCGGTAAGTGCTATCCATTCGTCTTTTTTAGAGAACAGCTGCTTTTCATTTAGGTCTGCGTGATGGATTAGAATCGATTCTGTTTTGGTATGCGCATCGATTTGATCCGATTGTCCTGCAGCACTGGCAGTTTTTGCAACAATGGATACCGATCCTTTTGGACCTATTACATCCTTGATAAAGAAGGCTGTTTCACTGATCATTGGTCCCCAGCCTGCTTCGTACCATCCTACAGATCCATCTTCAAATCGGATTTGCAATTGTCCGTAGTTGTAGTTGTCCTCAGCAACTTCCTCGCTAAGTCGTGCGCCGATTGCAGCTACCCAAATCGGCCTAGACCGAGTCATCTGGCACATGACATCAATGTAATGAACTCCACAATCGACGATAGGGCTTAGGGAACTCATCAAATTCCGATGGACTTCCCACATGTAGCCTTGACTTTGCTGATTGAGGTTCATCCGCATTACTAGGGGCCTACCTAGTTTTTGCGCTTCCTCAATAAATCTAATCCAAGAGGGATGGTGTCTGAGAATATAGCCTACCACTACTTTTTTATTCGTTTCCTGGGCTTTGGCTATAATTCGTCTGGCTCCTACTAGGCTGATTGCGAGGGGTTTTTCCAAGAATACATGGCAGCCTGCTTCCATGGCCTTGCAGGCAAATGCTTCATGGGTATCTGGGTAAGTGGAGATGCATACTGCATCGGGTTTACTGGTTGCTAATGCTGTTTCGAAATCCTCAAAAAGTGGATAGTTGCTCTCTAATTTTTCTTGAAGGCGCAGCTTGGAATCCCCTCTAGAAACTAGTCCACAAATCTCAAAATCGGGGAGGTGATGGTAGGCTTTGGCATGAGATGCGCCCATATTTCCGCAGCCCACTACCATTATCCGGATGGGCTTATTCATAGGGTATCGGGGGAAAAAGTGCTTTGAATTCTTTTGTATTCAGGTATTTAATACTGACTTGAAGTGAGAGGGGTTCAAGCGGTTGGTCTTTTAGATCTCTCGCTACATTCACGATGCGGTCGATGATATCCATCCCCTTGATTACACGGCCAAAGACGGTGTAGTCTCCATCGAGGCGAGGTATTCCTGCTGGATTCTGAACGATGTAAAATTGGCAACGGGCAGAAAGTTTACCTGAATTATCGTCACGACCTGCCCCCAAAGCCCCATATACGTGTTTCATTTCGGGGTGAAATTCAGGTTCCAAAAGGTATTCTGGATCAGTAAAGCCAGCTGGGGTATCGGGGCAGCCCCCTTGTGCTACAAAATTTGGAATCACTCGATTGAAAGTTAGTGAGTCCCAATAACCTGCCTCAGCGAGTTCAATAAAACTTAGTTTATGGTTAGGAGTACGGTCATCCAACTCAATCCAAAGTTCTCCTAAAGGGGTTTGAATATGTCCTACTGCGATTTTTGGACTTTGAGCTGGACTTAAATTCCAAACAACAAAGCAGAGACAAAAGAGAAGCGCTGTTTTTTTCATTGGAGAAAAAGTTTACTTCCTAAACTACGTATTTCTCCGCTACTATCTATTCCCTTTTTGAGAAATACCTTATTTTTCTATGTCAAGGAAAATAAATAGGTCAACTTTTTGAAGCAGTACGTATCGTGTAGGACTTTTAAAAATTAAGACCGAGTTGATTCACTACAGGATTGGCATACATATTCAAAAAGTTTTCAACTTCCAAGGAATTACTGCGGTCCACCTTTTGGGCAAGGCGCTTTTCAAAACTTTCTTTTTCCGATGGACTATATTGTTCAGAAAACTGACTTTTCTGGTGCAGTAGGTCGTAGGCAATGTAATTGCTAGGCCAAAGTTTATAGCCCTTCCTAATTTCTTGATCGATCAGTTCGGTGAGCTTACTCAATTTTTCATTTTGAGAAAGATCTTCTTTTTTGAGTTGGTGGATTTCGTCTGTCAGTACTTTATTTACTTGAATATGAATTCGCTTTTTAGGCCCGAGTATTCCACTCAATAGGGTAATAAAGTCTTCGTTTTCTCCTTTTATATATTTCTCTTCTCGGGCTTTGGCAATCAATTCAGGGATTTTTAAGGAATCCGTAGGATCGTATTCATAGGAAATAGAGATAGGGACCAATTGGATTTTTTCAAAGAAGCCAAATGGATTACTTCCTTTCTCTGCTAAGGTAAGCATCTTCAAAATCCCTTTCTGTGTGAGGTCGTTTCCATCTTTCGTTCTCCCTTCGCGTTGTGCCATCCAAACGGATCGATTTTCGCGTAATAGAGATTTATGAATGAATTGGGAAGCGAGTAAAGAACTCTCCAGAAGTGCTCTACCACTTAGGCCTCTACGGATGGCAAAATTCCGATTTAGTCTGGAAAGTGTATTTAAAAAAGGCTTTTTTATCAAATTATCCCCTATTGCAGAAGTAGTCATTACAAGGCCGTTTTCGTACAAACAGGCATTTAAAAGGGAGGTATCTAAAATGATATCCCGGTGATTTGAAATAAATAGGTAGCCCGTATTGGGTTCTAGTTGGTCAAATCCACTTAAGGTCAATCCCTCGGAACTCATTTCCAGTACTTTCTTTACTGCAGGATAAATAAAGTTAATCTGAAAATCACGAAGAGAATGGGTATGTTTCATCCGCTCTTTCCATGATTGATTGAGGTCTTCGGGAAAAGTAAATTGCATCATGGAATTTAGCATGCTATGGTCTAAAATCTCTAGGATGGCAGCATTTACTTCTGCATCGAAATAGGGACGGATGGGGTCAAACAGGGACATTTTGGATGAAAACGGAAAGAGAAATTCTAAATTAACTGAATTATTGAAGGTTAGGGTTATCTCCTTCTTTTATGGGGTCCTTTGGAGGTACTTATTTATAAAGGAAAATTGTATTGGCACAGCTTCAGTCCAGTAAGTCCAGGTGTGTGCTCCAGGTCTTTCAATGTACTCATGTGCAATTTTTTTCTCCAAAAGTAATTCGTGCATTTGCCGATTGGTTTCTATCAAAAAATCATCCACTCCACAATCAATAATTACAGCAATCCCTTGGTCCTTAAGTTGGTCTACTAGGCCTACTGCTGTGTAGGGATTGAATTGGGGTGATTTGTAATTGATTGGGCCGAGCATTTCAAGTTGCCCTTTTTTTCGCAAGTTTCTGAAGTCTTCTCCGACCTTCCAAAAGTCGGTATCAATATTCATAACCCCACTCATGCTCCCAGCTGCTACAAACAATTCCGGATGCTTGGCAGCCAAAGTAATTGCCCCATGTCCTCCCATGGATAGTCCAGTAATAGCTCGGGATTCTTTTTGGGCTAGTGTGCGGTACTGTGTATCAATTAATGGGATTAATTCTTGGATCATGTAGGTTTCGTACCGAACCGAATCCAGTAAGGGGCTGTCGTAATAATAGCTAGCAGGACCTACTCCTGGGGTAACAATCACAACATTGTAGGTTTCTGCAAGTTGATTGACTATTCCCTTTTGGGTTACTTTTTTATGCCAATCTGAGTACGATCCTGATCCTCCATGCAGCAAGTAAATTACCGGATACCGATCTTGACTAGTAGGATAGGTGGATGGGGTGGTAACTGCTACTTTTAGTGTTTTTTGCATGGAAGGACTAAATACTTCCAAAGAATCTACCTTCCCCTGTGCAAAAAGAAGGGAAGGGAAAAAGAAAAATACAATTAATCGAAGTTTCATGAATACATCAGATTTAGGTTTGGGCCCACAAAATAAAAGTGAAAGAAAAGCCAATAAACTAATTTTATACAAGAGGCTAGCAATCCATCAAAAATAAGAAATTATTAATGCGATAGCTGGGTAGGAGTTTTCTCTTGGTTCTGGAGAAAGTAGGGGAGTGATTCTGAAGGGATACTAGCGAGGGGAAAATTTATTTTTCTCGAATATCCCTAGAAAATTAGGTAGGAAATTCCATTCAATGGCCTGTAGTCTGCCGACGATGTGCAGTAATACAAACAAATATTAAACTACTGGTGAGATTTCGGATATTCATATCAATTTTTCTGATTATTCGCTTTGTCACCAGTTACGACAGAAAATAAACCTTGAAGTTCATTTAGTTTAGCTGTGGACTGTGGACATTCTTCTGTCGACGATTTCCGCAAGTTTTAGTACTTCGTTGGGATTACTGGCATAAATGGGGATAATCATATTAAATTTTAAGGATGGGCACCCATCTCATTTTCTGATTCCGTATCTTACTTTGAACATCGAATGTTTATTGAATGAAATCTATACAGCTTATTTCCCATTTTCTTTTAATACTTGTTTTGGGCTCTTTGGTAGCTAAAGAGGGAGCATTTATTTTTGTTCCATTACTTTGGGGTGTTTTTTTTGCTTTTGCTTTGTATCCGATTTCGTCCTGGCTTGAAAACCATAAAATACCGAGAGGAATTTCAATTTTTTTGAGTCTTACTTTAATTTCAGTCCTTGCATTTGCCATTTTTTACTTGTTGCTCAATCAGGTGCTGGGGTTGATTCGTGATATTCCTGAAATAGAAGAAAATGTCAGTGAAAAATTGGTTCGTTATACCGAACAGCTGAGTTACCTTTTTGGGGAACGCTGGCCAGCATCTACTTCCAGCTTACAATTAAATTCTTTATTTAATTTTTTTGATTTGAATCAAACTCTATTTGCTACTGGTAAATCTCTTACCTTGATAGGAATTGTTCCTTTGTATACCTTCTTATTGCTCTACTACAAGGATTTTTTCACAGAATTTTTAATGCGGTATTCTTCTGCTAATCAGCAGGCGATTCTTTATTGGGTGCGAGATTCAGGGGAAGTGATTCAATCCTATTTGGCAGGAATGATTCGAGTTACCGGAATTGTGGCAGTCTTGGCTGGTCTGTTTTTTTATGCCATAGGAATTAAGTTTTTTCTTCTTTTTGCGGTATTTATCGCTCTCATGAATTTGATTCCTTATGTGGGTGTATTTCTTTCCTCCATTTTTGTAATTGGCTATGTATTTCTAATTACTGATAGTTTGGGATATCCCTTTATTACTTTTGTAAGCCTTTGGGGGATTCAGCTTTTGGAGAATAACTTAATCACTCCCTTGGTGGTAGGTTCAAAAGTAAAAGTGAATGCGCTGGTTGTAATTTTGGCTGTCCTTTTTGGTGGCTGGTTATGGGGGATTTCTGGAATGGTTTTATTCATTCCTTTAGTTGGAGTAATTAAAATTACCTTAGAGCGAAACCCTGAATT
>JALRIY010000114.1 GCA_023255285.1 Algoriphagus sp. | reverse complement strand
ACAAGGGAATACTAAATGGGTCCTTCAAGGCTTCAATACGACTGTATTTCGGTATCCAGAACGCATCGCTCACAACCTAAACTTGCTATCTAAGCATCACAGTCAGTATCCACTTCCTTTCCAACTACCCCTTCCTTTAGTCACACGAGAAGGCAAAGGCTTCGCTAGCATCGAAGGAAAGCAATATCGCCTCTTTGATTTTGTTCAAGGGACGACCCTTCAACAAGTGCAGCAACCCGTTCAAGCTAAATTAGCTGCACAAGCCTATGGAAAATTCGCCGCCTGGGCTTCTCCACTTCCGGTAGCTTCATTTGAGGAGACCATTCCCCACTTTCATCGACTTGATATGCGCTTTGCACGATTGAAGGAAGTTGTCAAAGGCCGTACCAACCTACCCAAAGAAGAACAGAGGCTTTTGGAAGGGTATCTAGTACAAAAACCTTTGGTAGATTACTACCTAAAGCAACTTGCCCAATTACCCCTTCGGGTGATGCACAACGACACCAAAATCAACAACCTTATTTTTGCCCCTACGCTTGAAAAAGTAGAAGCCCTCGTGGATTTGGATACGCTGATGGGTGGCTACCTGATGTACGATTTTGGAGACCTGGTCCGGACAGTAGCCTGTAGTCTGCCCGAAACAGCTACTGAGTGGACTCAGATTCATGTTCTTCCCAAACTGTTTGAAGAACTTTTGCTTGGATACCTCGAAGGCATAGGCGGAGCTCTCACTACCGAGGAAATGGATTCCATTTTGTTTGGAGGAGAAATCATGACCTTGATTATGGGCTTACGCTTTCTCACCGACCACCTCGAAGGAAATGTCTACTACCGGGTAAGCTACCCCCTACAAAATCTTCACCGTGCAAAAAATCAGTTGACCCTACTTCAAAGTCAAAAAGCCTATCGACCGCGATTTGCAAAATTCGCAGCCCAACTATAGCACACAGGTAGCAACCAGTCTGAATTTTTCCTTTCTGACAATTTCCCCCAAAGTCTTGGCAAATTCCAAGGTCCTGCGGTAACTTGCTCTACCCAAAAAAAGAAGCCTTGTCCACCATCTTTGATACCAGAATTGAATACCTCAAGGGGGTTGGCCCACAAAAGGCCGAACTATTAACTAAGGAATTGGGTATTTTTACCTATGGTGACCTGCTGCAGCACTATCCCTTTCGCTACGAAGACCGCAGTACTTTTTTAAAAATCAAGGACCTAAACGAGGAACTTGAACACGTACAAGTGATTGCGCGAATCAAAAGCATAGACTTGGTGGGTATGGGTTCTAAGAAACGCTTAGTGGCTGTAGTAGTAGACGATACAGGAGAAATGGAAATGACCTGGTTTAAAGGTATTAATTGGGTTCAGAAAAAATTATCCCTTGGCACCTCCTATATTTTCTTGGGTAAACCTGCCCTTTTTGGTCGAAAATGGAGCATGGCACATCCTGAAATGGAGCCGATCACCGCAGCAATTGAAAACCGAAATAAATTTCAGCCAGTCTACTCCACCACCGAGAAATTACGAGCTCGATTTTTAGACTCCAGGGGGCTTTCTCGAATTCTAGAACAGTTGCTTCCGCTAGTTTACCCACAGGTTCAAGAAACCTTATCTCCAGGTATACTGAATCAATACCGTCTAATGGGCAAAAAAGAAGCCATCCGACAAATTCATTTTCCTACCAGTCCAGAGGGACTCTCTCAAGCACGAAAACGCTTAAAATTTGAAGAATTTTTTTATTTACAATTGCGGCTACTTACCCTAAAAGTAACCCGAACTGAAAAATCACTTGGCCAGGTGCTCGGCTCCACTCAACTATTAACAGACTTCTACACGCGACACCTTCCCTTTGAACTGACTAATGCTCAGAAGCGAGTGATTCGAGAAATTTTTGTGGACATGCGTTCTGGCAAACAAATGAACCGCCTGATTCAAGGTGATGTGGGTAGCGGGAAAACTATGGTCGCTTTCATCAGTATGCTCTTAGCTATCGGCTCAGGCGCGCAAACTTGCTTGATGGCTCCCACCGAAATTCTAGCGAACCAGCACTACGAGGGCTTGCGCTACTTTGCAGATGCGATGGGTCTTCAGATTGCTTTACTCACAGGGTCGACCAAAAAAGCTGCTCGCAAAGTATTGCATGAGGCCTTAGAGTCCGGGGAGTTGGCTCTCCTGGTAGGAACACATGCCCTATTGGAAGAGGTAGTTCAATTCAAAAACTTGGGTCTAGCCATCGTCGATGAACAGCACCGGTTTGGGGTAGCCCAAAGAGCAAAATTATGGGCAAAAAACGAGCAGTATCAGCCTCATGTACTGGTCATGACGGCCACACCTATCCCTCGTACCTTAGCCATGACCCTGTATGGAGACTTGGAGATCTCGGTAATCGACGAGCTTCCTGCTGGCCGGAAGCCCATTCAAACGGTGCACCGATACGATAAGGATCGCCTCAAGGTCTTTGGCTTTATGCAAGAGGAAATCAAAAAAGGTCGACAAGTATATATCGTCTACCCACTTATCGAAGAGTCCCAAAGTTTGGATCTCAAAAATCTCATGGACGGCTATGAAAGTATCGCTAGAGCATTCCCTCAGGTTCCCCTGAGTATCGTCCACGGGGGCATGAAAGCCGAAGACAAAGATTACGAGATGCAGCGATTTGTGAAAGGGGAAACAAAAATCATGGTGGCCACTACAGTCATTGAGGTGGGAGTGAATGTACCCAATGCCTCTGTGATGATCATAGAAAACGCAGAGCGCTTTGGACTCTCTCAATTGCATCAACTCCGCGGTAGGGTAGGACGGGGAGCCGAACAGAGTTACTGCATCCTAATGAGTAAGTACGAACTTAGTCGAGATTCCCGCATTCGTTTGGAAACGATGGTACGGACCAACGACGGCTTTGAAATCGCTGACGTCGATTTGCGCCTTCGTGGACCGGGCGACCTGATGGGAACTCAACAAAGTGGCATCACCGACCTTTTAATTGCCGATTTGAGTAAGGATGCTCCACTACTGACCTTAGCACGAGATGCTGCGCAGCAAGTTTTGGCTATTGACCCTAGCTTGGAGCTTCCGGAGCACTTTGCTATCCTTCGGCAAGTAAGGCAGCAAAAAAAGACCGCTATCAACTGGAGTCGAATTAGCTAACTAGGCCCTCTTATTTTTTTCGGGTAAAAATCCTCCCTATTCGTTTCAAAAGCTGCTTTTCCTTCTCCCAAAAGAAGCGAAACTGCCCCAAAATAACGCCATAAACTAAAAGGAGAATCTGGTATAAGGGCAGGACTAGAAGTAGATAGGCAAACGTATTAAGAAGCCCCTGACCTTCCCCTCTTTGAATACCAAAAAATGCAAGAATTGGATTTTTTATAAACAGAATAGTAGTACCCGTACAGGCAAAAACAAGTAAAACTAAAAAGACTTGTGTTAGACTTTTCAGTTGCCACTTACTTTGGAGACGCTGTAGAAATCCGGGTTTGGAGGGAGTCATCAAGCGAATACATTACCAGGTGAAAACTCCTTCATTGAGGCTTTTGAGAGCCTGCACCTTGTATTGCGCATCAATCAAAATAGACACATTGTGTTTACTTCCTCCGAAGGAAACCATTCGTACAGGTATATCTACTAACGAATCCATCACAGACTGAATAGCCCCTTTCATTTCTGCAACCCGATTCCCTACCACGCAGACAATCGCCTGGTTGGAATCCACTTCAACGGTACCAAATTGGCGCAATTCTTCAACTATTTGATCCAAATGACTTAAGTCATCGATGGTCACTGAAACGGCTACTTCGGAGGTAGTAATCATATCGATTGGAGTCTTAAATGATTCAAAGACTTCAAAAATTCGACGCAAAAATCCATAGGCCAAAAGCATTCTAGAAGATTTGATCTTGATGGCAGTGATACCATCTTTGGCAGCAATGGCTTTTACCCCTATTTCCGCTACCTCTGCTTTTATTAATGTTCCTGGTGCAGCAGGATCCATGGTGTTGAGCAGCTTCACAGGGACATTGTGCAATTGGGCAGGCCAAATGGAGGCAGGATGGAGAATTTTAGCCCCAAAATAAGCCAACTCTGCTGCCTCGTCAAAGGAAAGTTCTGCAATGGGACGGGTTCTATCTACGACGCGTGGATCATTGTTATGCATGCCATCAATATCAGTCCATATCTCACAAACCGATGCCTGTATTGCTGCGGCTACGAGGGAAGCGGTATAGTCACTACCACCTCGCTTTAGGTTATCTACCTCATTTCGGTGGTTTTTACAAATGTATCCTTGAGTAATAAAAATACGTTCGCCCGGATATTGAGAAAGAAGTGCTTTTACGCGATCGGAAATCTTTCCTAACTCAGGTTCCGAATTCTCATCAATGCTCATGAACTCTAGAGCGGGTAACAGGACCGAAGGGATTTCCAATTCCTCCAAAAGGATATGAAAAAGTTTGGTCGATAGCAATTCGCCTTGCGCCAAGATATCTCTTTGAATTGCTTCGTTGAATGAGATTTTGAGTAGGATATTGAGAAACTCAAAGTGTTCTTTCAAGATCGCTTCCGCCTTTGCTCTAGCAGTTGGGCTAGCCAATAACTCAGGGTAAAAATTGAGGTAATGGGCATGAAGTGAATCAATTCGCTCCTTGGCAAGGACCTTATCGGCAGCTGCCAAAGCTTCGCCGATACCAACTAATGCATTAGTGGTACCTGAAAGCGCTGAGAGCACTACAAGCGTAGGCTCTGTATTTCGAATGATCAAGTCCTTTACTTGATGCATGCGTTCGGGACGTCCTACCGAGGTCCCTCCAAACTTCATTATTTTCACGGAATAGAATTAATAGGTTAGAATCCAAGCATTTTGATTGCTGTTATGGCTGCTTCATCGCCTTTATTGCCATGCTTTCCTCCTGCTCGATCGAGGGCTTGCTGCTGGGTTTGTGTAGTAAGTACCCCAAAAATCACCGGTTTGTTGTAGGTCAAGTTTACCTGAGTAATCCCCTGAGCTACCGCATCACAAATAAAGTCAAAGTGGCGGGTTTCTCCTTGAATCACACAGCCTAAGCAAATTACAGCATCAATCTCTTTTTGCTGAGCACACCTCTGAGCACCAAGGGTAAGTTCAAAGGAACCAGGAACCTGCTTTCGAAGGATATGTTCTGCCCTCACGCCATGCTGTAAGAGGGTTTGGTAGGCTCCCGAATACAAGGCTTCGGTTACCTCCTCATTCCATTCGGAAACCACCACAGCAAATCGCTTGGTGGAGACATCGATTAAATTCGTGGAATTGTAGTCGCTGAGGTTTTTTAAAGAACTGGCCATAAAATCGATTTTGGAATAAATGGGGTTAAAACAAAAAAGAGTAAGACACCAAGCGCCTTACTCTTCTAGTATACTTTTAACAAGCATTACTTAGCGGAAAGGCCTTCCAAGCGTGCTTTATGTTTTCGTGCAGCAGCAAATTCAAACGACTCGTAGTATTTCTCTTCGATCTCTGCATAGGTCTTGATAGCATCTTCAATTTTTCCTGCTTCTTCTTGCGCCACTGCTAGCTTAGCCAAGTATTTAGGCGACATGTATTTATTCTCGTTGGTACGAGCAGCTTTGGTATACTGGGCAATGGCTTCATCAGTCTTACCAAGCTCCAACTTAGCATCACCAATCAACGAATAAGCTTTGGATTGAACCAAGTAATCGTCTGCTGAAAAATCTTCTAGATAAGTGAGTGCCTCATCAAACTTTTTCTGGGAAAGGTAAATAGAACCGATGTAAAAATTTGACAAGTTGGCTGCATCCGTACGTGGATAATTTTCAACAATGTTCAAAAAGCCTTTGTTAATCCCGTCGCCTTTTAAGGCAAAATCAATGCTATCCTGCTCAAAGAAGTAAACTGCTTGGAACATTTCTGCTTGGGCTTTTTCGTTTTGCTGTTGCGTATTGTATTGGAAGAATAAAATCCCACCAATTAACACGACAGCTATTGCGAAAATACCTACTACTATTTTGCTGTTATTTTTCAAAAAATCCTCACCAGGGACTAATTTCTCTGCAAGAACCTCTGGGTTTTCGAGGACTTCAGTTTGGTCTGATTTTTTTGTTTCTTTCTTAGCCATGTTGCTCAAATTTCGGACGCAAATATACGGTTTTTATCAAATACACAAGCAGGACCTGTGTTGGCCTTTGGTACTTATTCCATTACAAATGGATAGTCCTCCTGAACGTATACGTCATTGAAGGCATCCATTCCGTCAGGCCATGGAGACTCTTCCGCAAATTTCACGGCTTCCTCTACTTGGGATTTTACTTTTTTTATCACTCCTTCAATTTCCGCCTCAGTCATCAATTGATTTTCACGGATAGTAGCAAGTACCTGTTCGATTGGATCCCGTTCTTTGTACTCCTCTACTTCTTCTTTGCTACGGTATTTTTGAGGATCGGACATGGAGTGCCCTTTGAATCGATACGTTCTAAATTCCAAAAGTGTTGGCCCATCGCCTCTACGAGCTCTTGCTGCTGCTTCGGCCACAGCCTCGTGAACAGCTTCCACATTCATTCCATCTACTGGAAACGAAGGCATGTCGTAAGCCTCTCCAATTTTATACAATTCGGTCACGTTCGACGTTCGTGCTACAGAAGTACCCATCGCATACCCGTTGTTTTCAATCACAAAGATTACTGGGCTTTTGTAGATCATCGCCAGGTTAAATGCTTCGTGTACCGCTCCTTGACGAACGGCTCCATCCCCCATTTTTGCGATACAAACATTTTTTGTACCTGCATATTTTTCAGCAAAGGCAACGCCTAGGCCCATGGGAATCTGTGCACCTACTATACCATGACCGCCCATAAAGTTACGTTCCTTATCAAAAATGTGCATGGAGCCTCCCTTTCCTTTGGTAGTACCGGTGGCTTTGCCAAACAATTCAGCCATAATCGCACCCGGATCGGTACCCAAACCTAGTGGATGGGCATGGCAACGGTAAGCAGTAATCCATTTGTCGTCTTTGGTCAAGGCAGTGATTGCCCCAGAGGCACAAGCCTCTTGTCCGATGTATAGGTGACAAAATCCTCTGATCTTTTGTTGGCCATACAATTGACCCGCTTTTTCCTCAAAACGTCTCATTAAAAGCATACTTTCATACCAGAAAGCATAGGTCTCTTTGGAGTAGTTTACC
>JALRIY010000113.1 GCA_023255285.1 Algoriphagus sp. | reverse complement strand
ATAGGATACGTGATGTATTGTTCTATGTCTTGAGTTGAAAGATTTCTCGATGTGGTAATGACCTGAACCTGGTTATTGGTCACATCAGGTACTGCCCCAATAGGTAAATTAAATAAGGAATAACAACCAAAACCGACCCATACAGCTATGAATAGGGAGATTAAAAATTTATTGGAAATACTCCACTGGATAATTCGGTCAAGCATAAGTACTGGGATAATTCACAAAATTGAAGTCAAAGCCTTAGAACTGACTTAGTTCTTTCTTAATTTTTCCTAAAGAAGTCTCCTCAAATTCCAAACGAAAGGTACTTCCTTTTCCCTTTTCACTATTTACAGTCAACTTAAGGGATGACTCTTGGGCTATTTTTTTTACTATAGCCAAACCCAATCCAGTCCCTGGTATACCCAGATCCAAGGCTTCCTGAACCCTATAAAAAGGATCAAAAATTTGTTCTAAGTGTTCCGAAGCTATGCCAGTACCCGTGTCCACTACTTCAATAAATGCGGTAGTCCCTTTACCAACACGAAGCAGCACCTCACCGGACATGGCAGTGTATTTACAAGCATTTTCTAGAAGATTAAGTAAAATCATCTCCAAAGACTTCTCATTGGTCCGCACGTAAATAGGTAAGCTTACCAAGGATAAAAAGTTGATTTTTCTACCCTTTTCCATTGAAACTGTTTCTATCAATTCCTCCAAAAATGTGATTAATTCCACTTCTTCCTTCACTAAGTTCCCCCCATTTTCCACCCGTGCCAGAGCGAGTAACTGGTCAATCATGGCACTCATTCGATCAATGCTTACCAGGGCAGTTTTTACTTTGGTTTCATACTCTTCTGCAGAGCGGGGCTTCCTAATTAATACCTCTAAAGTACCTCTCAACACCGCTAAAGGAGTACGCAATTCATGGGAGGCATCTGATGTGAATTGTTTTTCACGCTGCAAAGCCTGCTCGAGACGCCCTAGCAAATTATTGATGGACCGTGTCAATTGCCCAATCTCATCCTCAGAACCGGTATCAGGAATGCGCTCATTTAGGTTTTGCTGGGTAATTTGATTGGTTTTTTGACTGATAATTTCTAAGGGTTCAATGCTTTTACCTGCCAAATAACGCATACTCAAATACAAGGTGACAAGAATCAATGGGTAAATTAGTAGAAGTACACTACTCAAATTATCCAATAACTCGCGCGAGTCGGCAAAGGATTTTGCCAATAACAAATAGCCTTCCTGCTTTCCATTTGAGAATAAGGGCACTTGTCTCTGCCTAACCTCCAATTCACCCACAAGTGTGAGCCATGCTTCTTGGTTTTTGGATTTTGAGGAGGAAAATTCCAACTGATTTTCGCCCAAGTTAGGAGAACGATCCAAGGAATTTCCTTCCAAATCGACTACCTCTATAAATATGGGATTCAAATGGATTTGAGCATGCTCCATTTCCTCCCATTCTCCTTGGTGCATAAAATGAACCGCCTGCTCATCAATTAAGAATTCGCCCTGATGCTCTTCAATTTCAAGTTGAAGTTCTCGGTCAATATTTTGTAAAACTGTGACGTTGGCAACGAAATAAATCAAAAGAAAGACAAGAAAAAAGATGAATGCGGTCACCCAAGTAAGCCTACGGGCAATACGCTCTTTGTAGGAGCTTTTCATCGATCTTTAGCCATGTAGCCTACTCCACGGATGGTTTGGATAAAATCTTCTTCTTTATTCAATTGTAGTTTTTTGCGGAGAGAATTGATAAATACATCAATAATACCCGTATTGTAATCAAAATGAATGTCCCATACGCTTTCAATAATTCGAGTCCTTCTACAAACCTTGTTTTTATTGCGAACTAAGTATTCCAGCAGGGCAAACTCTTTTTGTGTAAGTGGAACCTCTTCCCCATTTAAATAAACCAAATGCTTTTCAGGTTCCAATACAATCGGACCAAGGGTCAGTTTTTCCTCAGATTGCACAGAATTACGCATTTGAACTCGAATTCGCACCAAGAGTTCTTCAAAATGAAAGGGCTTTTTGATGTAGTCATTGGCCCCACTCTGCAAGCCAAAAACAGTTTCATCTACAGTATCCTTAGCTGTCAAAAAAATAATTGGGGTAGTGGGAAATTCCTTGCGAAACAGTCTCGTGAGTTCAATCCCGCTCATGCCCGGTACCATCCAATCGAGTAAGAGTAGGTCATAATTTCCAGAGAGGGCAAGTTCTAATCCCAACTTACCATTGTCTGCTACATCTACCGCAAAGGATTCTTCCTCCAATCCTTGTTTTAGGAAACTGGAAATACCTTGCTCATCTTCTACTACAAGAATTCTCATGGCGTAAATTTTCCTTAATTTTTTGAAAATCCACGAAAAGCAACCAAAAAATTAGCGAATACAAAAGTTAGCTTACCCTTTTCTTACTTCATTTACCTGCGAATGGAATAACAAAGAGGCATACTTTAGTTGCTCCCCTAACCCTAAGCAACTGGAACTGCCTTACGCTTTTTTTGTCCCTTTTTACCTCGTTTATTCCACCAAATCAGCGTACCTGTAATGGGGAGGGAAGTAGCTACAGCACAAGCTATAAGCCATAAAAATTTGGTGAATTGACCAAAAATCTCACCCGTATGTAGTGCCTTTACGGATCTGCCAATTTGCTGACGAAGAGGTAAGTCCCCAAAAAGCAGGGTTTCTTTAACTTCAAGGGTTGCTGGAACCATCTTTAATTGATCTGCACCAGCTCTGGCAAAAAAACCGGTGCGAGATTTACTGACCCCAATGTCTCCGTGGAGATCCTCAGGCAAAGTAATACGCACATTTCCCTCGTAAGGAAGTTGCTGATAGGCCAAGTAAAGTAATTTTTCTAGGGAAACAACAGGAGCAGCAACCTGAGAATTGGTATCATGAGGGAGTACGGCATCTTTAGTAGACGCAACCGCAGTGTTCTCCTTGGATTCTACCTTGGGAGCTTGGTAGGTGTCCCAAGTTTTTTGCCAACCCGATTTGTACCAGCCAAAGGACCAGAAAGGTCCCGTCACGGCCATAATAAACAGGGCAATGAGCGAATAAAAGGCTAGGGTATTGTGTAGGTCATGATTGATACGTTTCCAATTCCCATCCCATTTGACCTTCAACCCTTGCTTCCAGTTTTTAGCTTTTTTTGGAAACCATAAAAAAATCCCTGTTAAGACGCCAACCAAAAATAAACTGGTAGCTATCCCATTGATGAGTCGCCCCAACTCCAAGTTGGACATGGATTCAAGTAAGGGAGTTTCAATTTTATCCAAAAGCAACCACCGGTGCATCGAAAATAGGTATCCCATAAACGTCTCAGCAGTTGTCTTTTGGATATTATCTGCGAGAACTTCCCCAGAGTACGGATTGACAAAATAGGTGATCGACTTCTCCTCCCCAGGTTTCTTGAGAGAAAATTGATGAGTTCTCCCCTCCTCTCCGAAAACTTGGAAGCCAACTACCTGACTTCTGTATTGAGTTTCTAAAGAAGATCTAAGTTCATCCAAAGGAATGGCATCGCCCTCCTTTTGCACAAAATACCGCTCAGAATCAAAAAATTCACGGATTTCGGTGTTGTAGACATAAATGGTCCCACTTAAACAAACAGCGATTACAATCAAACCACAGGCCAAACCCGCATACAGGTGAATGTCATTCAGAAATTGGCGGATAGGCTTCCACATAAGACCTTATTTTTATTTGGAACAAATCTAAATAGTATTTCTTAAATCTTCAAAAACACCCTGTCTTTTTTTAGCCCCTCTTCAGTAAGAGCTTGTTTTATTATCAGCAACCTTACCAGTACCTTAGAATCAGTTTTTGCACTACTGCGGATAATCAGAAAGACTGAAAATTGGCATCATGAGTGAATGGATTTTTTGAATCCTTATATTTAGAAAAAATTCAGTCCCATGCCCACTTTAAGAACGTTGTTTACTGCTGCTCTACTTGTATTTTGTCTTGCTTGTTCCAAAGCCCCACAAGAGCCAGACCCTAGGCTTTCTCAGCCAGAACACTTCAAGAAAATCTTAGCCGCTCATGGAGATTGGGAGAAGTGGGTTGCTGCCAAATCATTTTCATTTGCTATGGTTCATGAAACCACCTTGGAATGGGAAAATCATTACCTAAGCTTAATAGATGGAAAAGTGCGAATAGATGCAGACCTTTTTCAAGCCGGAAATGACGGAGATCAGGTATGGGTAAGTCCTAGTCGTCAAGCTTTTCCTGGAACGTCGGTACGCTTCTACCATAACCTGTATTCCACTTTTCTAAGTATCCCGTTCTCACTTACAGATACCTTAATTACCATTACTCCTCTAGACAATCGGATACTCAATGGAGTGAGCTATAGCACCTTTGAAGCAAAATTGAAAGACGGAAAACTATTAGGACCTTCCAACCGCTATGAATTATTGATCGATCCCACCACAGGACAAGTAGCTTGGATCCTTTTTGCAGTGACCTTCTTTGACAAGGGAAACCAAGTTCAGGAAGCCCTTAAATACGAAGATTACCGAAATGTAGACGGAATGATTTTCCCTAGAGTCATAACAGGCTACCTACTCGATAATGACTCAACCACCCGAATCAGATATCAATCTAGCTTTACAGATGTATATGTGCTGGAAGAAGAATTAGAGAGTAGTTTATTTAAAATGCCCAAGCAAGGGGTAAAATCAAATTAAGAAATCACCGATCCGGGAGAAGTCCCCTCGTGCGGCTGTAGCAATTTGAGTTTACCATCTTTATCCGACGCCATCAAAATCATCCCTTCGCTATCAATCCCCATCATTTTTCGAGGAGCCAAATTGAGCAGCAGGGTCACTTGCTTGCCAATCAAAAACTCAGGATCAAAATGCTCTGCAACCCCACTCAATACCGTACGGTGGCCTAGACCAGTATCTACCTTCAACTTCAAAAGTTTCTTGGACTTGGGCATCGCTTCTGCCTCTAACACAGTGACCACACGTAGGTCTAGCTTTGCAAAATCATCGTATGTGATCAGTTCCTTCATCGCTGGAACAGGGAGTTCAGTAGCTTCATTCATCTTTTTTGCAGTTTCAAGTTTTTGAATTTGTTGGGTCACTACCTCATCTTCAATTTTCTCAAATAGAAGTCCAATTTGCCCTAAAGACTCATTTGCTGAAATCAAATTTCCATTTCCAGCATCCGACCAGGTAGTTGCAGTCATCCCAAAAGTTTGAAATAATTTTTGGGCAGTAAAAGGTAAAAAAGGCTCTGAAAGGATCGCCAAATTTGCCGCCACATTTAATGCAATATTAAGAATTGTTTGCGTCCGAATAGGATCATTTTTGATTTCCTTCCAGGGCTCCGTGTCCGCCAAATATTTATTTCCCATTCGCGCCAAATCCATCACTAAACCCTGCGCTTCTCTAAAGCGATACCGCTCGATAGAGGATGCAATTTTTTCTGGAAATGCTTCCAATTCGGAAAGTAAATCTTGGTCTATTCCTCGCAATTCCCCACGAACAGGAACTTTTCCCCCGAAAAATTTTTGGGTTAGCACCACTGCTCGATTTACAAAATTGCCATAGATTGCCACCAACTCTGAATTAGTTCTTTGTTGAAAATCCTTCCAGGTAAAATCATTGTCTTTGGTTTCTGGAGCATTTGCAGTGAGGACATAGCGAAGCACATCTTGTTGGCCAGGAAACTCTTTTAAATACTCGTGCAACCATACCGCCCAATTACGAGAAGTGGAAATTTTATCTCCCTCCAAATTTAAAAATTCATTGGCAGGCACATTATCTGGCAAAATATAACCCCCGTGAGTTTTTAAAATGGCAGGAAAAATAATACAGTGAAATACAATATTATCCTTACCAATGAAATGTACCAATTTGGTATCTTGATCTTTCCAGTAAGGCTCCCAGTCAATTCCTTTTTCCTTTGCCCATTCCTTGGTTGAAGAAATGTAGCCAATAGGAGCATCAAACCACACATAGAGCACCTTTCCCTGTGCACCATCTAAAGGAACAGGGATTCCCCAATCCAAATCACGGGTCATAGACCGGGCCTGAAGCCCATCACCTGCCTCTAACCAGGAGCGACACTGTCCCAGCACATTGTTTTTCCAATCTTCGGCATGCTCCACTAAAATCCAATTTCTTAAAAACTCCTGGTAGCGCGCCAAATCCAAAAACCAATGGGTGGTTTCATTCAATACCGGGGTACGACCACTCAACTTTGACTTGGGATGAATCAAGTCAGTAGGACTAAGCGAGGTTCCACACTTCTCACATTGATCCCCATACGCATGTTCATTGCCACACTTTGGACAGGTTCCTTCAATGTAGCGGTCAGCAAGAAATTGTTTTGCCTCCTCGTCGTAGTACTGTGCAGTAGTTTGCTCTAAAAACTCCCCCTTTTGGTTCAAGTCTGTAAAAAATTCTTGAGCAGTTTCGTGGTGAATTTCTGCAGAAGTCCGCGAATAATGATCAAAACTTATCCCAAATTCACGAAAACTTGACTTCATTAGCTCGTGGTACTGGTCTACCACTTGCTGAGGTGTCTTCCCTTCTTTGGCTGCTTTAATCGTAATAGCTACCCCATGCTCATCTGAGCCGCAGATAAAAGCTACCTCTCTACCTCTCGAACGGAGGTAGCGCACATAACTGTCTGCAGGAATATAACATCCAGCCAAATGACCAATATGAAGTGGACCATTGGCATAGGGAAGTGCCGAGGTGACGGTATAACGTTTAAATTTTGCTTTGCTCATGGAAGTGGGTAATCGCTCCTAAAAAAAACAAATGTCTTTCTTGAAACGAGACCTCAAAGATAGAAAATTAGCAGGAAGGCAGAAACGCTTTCCTTGGATAAAATGCCCTTGTTTTACCCAACTGACCTGCTAAAGTTTGTAACAAAAATTGAGCTGGATAAATCCCACATTCCAACACGATTTTTTGGGTAATTCACTTATTTTTACCCAGAAATTTCCACTCTTCAATGACCCACGCTGAAGCCGCTCAACGAATCCAAGAACTTACCAAGCAACTGAATTACCACAACCAGCTGTACTACCAAGAAAGTCGTACAGAGATAACTGATTATGATTTTGATCAGCTATTGGAAGAATTAATTCGCTTGGAACAATCCTTTCCTGACCTACTTCGATCCGATAGCCCAAGCCAGCGTGTAGGAGGAACCATCACTAAGGAATTTCAGACTGTTCCCCACGAATACCGAATGCTTTCCCTGGGCAACACTTACACCC
>JALRIY010000112.1 GCA_023255285.1 Algoriphagus sp. | reverse complement strand
AAATCAAAGAGGTATTGCGCTATGATAGCAGGAGAATAATCTTCTGCAGCCTGCTTGATTTTTCGTTCAAAATCATTCAGATATTGAATCAAGTTGGATTCGGACTCTGCAAGCTCACTTAGATTTGCAAAAGCCTCGGCAGAAAGATTGACTTTAATTTGCTCATCCTTTCTTAAAATAGCGGCAATTCGGGCATGAGAATATTGAATAAATGGGCCAGTATTTCCTTGAAATTCGATAGATTCTTGTGGATTAAAGAGCATTCGTTTCTTAGGATCTACTTTTAATAAGAAATATTTGAGCGCACCCAATCCAAGGATTTCATACAATTCTTCTGCCTGTGCCTCCGTAAATCCTTCGATTTTCCCCAGTTCTTTGGTGTGGTGCGCAGCAGTAGCTACCATCTCCTCCATCAATTCATCCGCATCCACTACAGTTCCTTCTCTCGACTTCATTTTTCCAGTTGGTAAGTCAACCATCCCATAGGAAAGGTGATGCAATCCAGGACCATAGGAGCGACCCAATTTTCTCATGATTTTAAACAAGACATCAAAGTGATAATCTTGTTCATTCCCAACTACATATACTGATTTTGTTATTTGGTAATCCTGGTATTTTAAGTCCGCCGTCCCCATATCTTGGGTAATGTAAACGGAGGTGCCATCCCCTCGTAATACGAGTTTTTCATCTAGCCCTTCGTCTGTTAGATCTACCCAAATGGAACCATTTTCTTTTTTGAAAAATACACCCTTGGCCAATCCTTCCTCCACTATGTTTTTGCCAAGTAGGTAAGTGTTGGATTCGTAGTAGGTCACATCAAAATCAACCCCCATTCTTTTGTATGTTGCATCAAATCCTGCATATACCCAGCCATTCATTTGGTTCCACAATGCGATCACATCCGGATCTTGGTCTTCCCACTTCCGAAGCATTTCTTGAGCCTCGAGCAGGAGAGGAGCATTTTTCTTGGCTTCCTCTTCTGTTTGCCCTGACTCTTTCAAACTTTTTTGTTGCGCTTTGTAATGAGTGTCAAAAAGAACATAATATTTTCCTGCTAGGTGATCCCCTTTAAGTCCAGAGGTGGTTGGTGTTTCGCCATTTCCAAAGTGCTGGTAAGCTACCATGGATTTACAAATGTGGATTCCCCGATCATTGACCAAATTGGCTTTGATTACTTCATACCCTGCTGCTTTTAAAAGTTCTGCCACTGAATACCCCAAGAAATTATTTCTTAGGTGCCCGAGATGCAAGGGTTTGTTGGTGTTTGGAGAGGAATACTCCACCATTACCTTTTGCCCATTACTTGGATGCTGACCAAAGTTTTTGGAAGTATATACTTGTTTGAACAAATTGATCCATTCCTTCTGTGCGACTACCAGATTCAAGAATCCTTTGACCACGTTGAAATCTTTCACTGCAGACACATGTTCTTTTAAGTAGGTGCCCAGTTGGGTTGCGGTTGCTTCAGGACTCAATTGGGATTGCTTCAAAAATGGAAACACAACAAAGGTGTAGCTTCCTTCAAACTCTTTTTTGGTAGGAGCCAAACTGAGTTGATCTAGCGAAACAGTCGTTTGGAAACAGGAAGTAAAGGCATCTTGAATGCCTTGGAGGATGGAATCTTGAAAATTCATGGTTTTGCGTTTTACCCAGAGAAAGCATCAAAAAAACCAATGCACTTCATTTGGTTTTGCCAACAACAATCACTTGATAGGGCGAATTTAAGACGGCTTCTTGTAAAATGCGGCACCGGCTACCATTTTAAATGAAAAAGCGCAGGAATTTGTGATATTTAGAAGAACTAAGCTACTTGTGAAATCTCTTGATTCAATCAAAAATGATTGACCAAGGACTTCGTTGTTATCTCTAGTACTTCGAAGGCGATTTCCGCCATCGTATTTTCACTGTCTAGTGTGGGATTTACTTCCACAATTTCCCAACAGCAAACCCGCTTGTCCTTGATTAATTCTGCATTTAATTGAATAGCTTCTTCGACAGTTAACCCATTTGGTACGGGTGTTCCTGTTCCTAATGAAAAGGTTGGGTCCATACTGTCTACATCAAATGAAATGTAGAGTTGCTCACAATCCTTTAAAAGTGCTAAAGAACGCTTAGCAACTTCAAAAACTCCTAACTCACGTACTGTTTCTGTGGTAAAATTAGTGATTCCGTATTTTTGAATTAGTGTATTTTCTGGAGTCTCTGTGTCTCGTACAGAAATGTAAACGATATCTTCTGGCTTAATTTTAGGAAAATCTCCCCCAATCTTTTTTAATCGATCCCAAAAATCACGAGTATCTTTACTAGGTTGATTCAGCTGGCAATCCAAATTATCCAAATGGGCTGCCATTGCTAAAGGCATGCCGTGCATATTGCCCGATGGAGTGGTGTAGGGAGTGTGTAAATCGGCATGGGCATCAATCCAAATTACTCCCAAGCGCATATCCGGGTGAGCTCCTTTGATACCCATGATCGTGCCCGCAGCAGTACTATGGTCGCCTGCCAAGATGATGGGAAACTTTTTTTCCAAACGTAAGGATTCGATAGTAGAATATACGTTTTTAATTACCTGGTAAACGCCATCGATGTAATTGGCATAGGGGTGCTTATTGCCTTTCCAAAGAAAATCATTTGCATGGGGTACATGGATGGGTTGGAATTGTGAGAAAAAATTTGATTTCTTATCTAGACTGGCAATTTTGAGCGCATCAACTCCTAAGCTTGCTCCACGTGTTCCGGCAGCAATTTCAGAGCGAACCTCTACCAATTTTATTTTTCTCATTTTAGAGTATAGTTGGGTTATTTTCTATTTGTAAAAATAAGTAATAATCACAGTACAAATTGATAAAGTGCGGATAGAGAATTTGAGGTTAAGATTATTTTTTTGGCTTTGATTAGGACCAAATAAGTACCCTTTGGAGTGCTGTATTTTTGAAATTATAGTAAAGATTCGCAGTGTTAGAGGCATAAAAGCTTCAGTATATTAAATGCTGCTAATAAATTGTAGGCCAAACCTTTGGTAACTGTTAATAAAAGCGCAATTTTTACACCCTTATTTCCCGTATAAAGCACAATTGGTAGATGAATAGATACTTAGATTTAATCCAGCAAACCTTTGATTTTCCAACCAAAGAATTTAAGGTTGAAAATGAGGAGCTGTATTTCAACGGAGTGAATCTTATGGAGATCATAGAAGCTTATGGGACTCCACTAAAGCTTACCTACCTACCTAAGATTTCAGAAAATATTCAGAAGGCAAAGACCTATTTTGGGAATGCCATGGAAACCCATAACTACCAAGGGAAGTACACCTATTGCTATTGCACTAAATCTTCGCATTTCAGTTTTGTTTTGGATGAGGCATTGAAAAATGACATTCACATCGAGACTTCTTCGACCTTTGATATCCCTCTAGTTAGAAGTTTGTATGCCAAGGGAAAAATTCGAAAAGATACCTACATTATTTGCAATGGCTTTAAGCGGGAGAAGTACAAGGAGTACGTAAGTGAACTACTCAATGACGGCTTTGTCAATTGCGTGCCCATTTTGGATAACTTAACTGAAATTGATTATTACTTAGAGCATGTAACCGTACCCTTTCAAGTGGGAATTCGTATTGCTTCCGATGAAGAACCCAAATTTGGATTTTATACTTCTAGGTTGGGCGTTCGTTACAACGACATCATTTCGCTCTACGAAGAAAAAATCAAAAATAATCCTCAAGTGAGCCTCAAAATGCTTCACTTTTTTATCAATTCAGGCATAAAGGATACCGCTTACTATTGGTCAGAATTGACTCGCTTTATTCAGAAATATGTGGAGTTGAAGCGTGTAGCACCAAGTTTGGATTCCATGGATATTGGAGGGGGCTGGCCGATTAAAACCAACGTATTTTTTGATTACGATTACCAGTACATGGCAGATCAAATCGTCAAAAATATCAAGTGGATGTGTGCCAAGAACAATACCAAGGAACCCAATATTTTTACTGAATTTGGAAGTTATACTGTGGGAGAGAGTGGGGCGGTTCTTTATTCCATTTTGGAAGAAAAACTTCAGAACGATAAGGAATTGTGGTACATGATTGATGGATCCTTCATTACGCAACTCCCAGATAGCTGGGGATTGAATCAAAAATACATCATGCTTGCAGTCAACAACTGGGAGGAGGAATACCACAACATTTCCCTCGGGGGCTTGACTTGCGACAGCATGGACTATTACAATTCAGAAGCACACCAATTCAATATTTATTTACCCAAGTTGGTTGAAAAGAAGCAGCAATACATTGGCTTTTTCCATACTGGGGCCTATCAAGAATCACTTGGTGGCTATGGAGGTATTCAGCATTGTTTGATTCCAGCTCCAAAACATGTGTTGATCGATCGGGACGAAAAAGGAGAGGTCAAGCACTGGTTGTTTGCTACCGATCAAAAAGAAGAAAGTATGTTGAAGACTTTAGGGTATTAAAAAAAAGATCGCATTTGCGGTCTTTTTTTTTTTTTAGTTTTTCGCAGCTTCCTTAATTGGAAATAAAATGGAAGCGACAACAGAAAGGATTAAAATCCCTCCAACGATAGAGAGTGAAAGCGGAGAGGAAATGTGATAAAATGGAGCAATAATCATCTTGAATCCAATAAAAGACAAAATGATAGCCAAGCCAAACTTCAATCGACTAAACATATGAATGAAGTTGGCCAATAGGAAATATAGGGAACGTAGTCCTAGAATCGCAAAAATATTTGAGGTGTAAAGTATAAAGGGGTCATTCGGTGCTATGGCAAAAATGGCAGGAATGGAATCTACTGCGAAAATCAAATCCGTAAACTCGATCACAGCAACAACGACCAAGAGAGGTGTAGCCATTTTTATTCCATTTTCAATTGTAAAAAAATTTCCTCCGTTGTATTCTTTGCTTACTTTGAACAATTTGTAGATTACTTGAGCCCCTGGGCTTTTGCTAAAATCTTTTTCGTGATCGTCTTTGTCGTCTGCAAACCAGGATTTAATTCCTGCATAGATTAGGAAAAATCCGAAAATGGTAAGCACTGCATTGATTTTTACAACTTGACCCAATAAAATCATCTCTGGTAAAAAAGTAAGGTTGATCAAACCTACCCCGGCAAAAATGAAGACGGCACGCATGACAAGCGCTCCAAGTATGCCCCAAAAAAGGACTTTATGATGCAAGTCTCGAGGGACGTTGAAATACCCAAATACTAGTATAAAAACAAAAAGATTGTCCACCGAAAGTGCCTTTTCGATCCAATAGGCAGCTTGATACTGGGAAAATTTCTCCAAACCCGAAGTTTCAGCGGTAGCGATGTAAATGAAAATACTAAATATCATGGAAAGGCCAATCCATACGATAGACCAAATTGCCGCTTCCTGATTGGAAATCACATGTTTCTTCTTGTTGAAGATGCCTAAATCAAGCAAGAGCATAAATAAGACCGCAACAGAAAACCCGATGATAATACCGGGATGATTAATTAAATTATCCTGCATAGTGGAATTGAAGAAGTTTTGTTTTATCTGTCTAAAATTAGTTCTTTTTTTAGCCCACTTTTGGAAAAAAAAGTGTCAGCATACATCTTTCTTCAAAAATGATTCAAAATAGGCGATGGTTTTTAAAAGACCTTCTTTTAGTTGATAGGTAGGCTGCCAGGATAATTCGGTTTTGGCCAATTCAACTGAAGGTTGACGTTGGATAGGGTCATCAGTTCGTTGAGGAAGGAAATAAAGCTGACTACTACTTCCTGTCAATTTGAGAATAAGGCTAGCTAGCTCCAAAATTGTACATTCGGTAGGATTTCCCACATTTATTGGACCTGTAATCTCTTTGGGACTGGCCATCATTAGTCGAATGGCTCGAATGGTATCTTCTACAAAACAAAAAGATCGGGTCTGGCTGCCATCTCCAAAAATAGTCAGATTTTGTCGTTGAAGGGACTGGAGGATTAGATTGGACACTACACGGCCATCAGTAGCACTCATGCGAGGACCATAGGTATTGAAGATACGCATGACTTTGATATCCACCTGGTACTGCCGATAGAAATCAAAAAACAAGGTTTCTGCACTCCGCTTCCCCTCGTCGTAGCAAGCACGAGGTCCAATGGGATTAACATTACCAAAATAGGATTCGGGTTGGGGGTGAAGAAGTGGATCCCCGTATACCTCAGAAGTCGAAGCTTGAAAAATTTTTGCACCGGTTGATTTGGCCAACTCCAAAAGGTTCAAAGATCCAAGTACAGAAGACTTGAATGTTTCAATAGGGAAACGTTGGTAAAGCAGGGGGGAAGCAGGACATGCAAAATTGTATATTTCGTCAACCTCGAGTGAAAGCGGGATGCTGACATCTTGTACGAGTAACTTGAAATTGGAGGAGGGAAGTAAATGGGAAATATTCTGTTCAGAACCTGAAAAAAAATTATCTAGGCAGATGACCTCATTCCCTTCTTCCACCAACTGCTCACAGAGGTGACTTCCTAAAAAACCTGCTCCACCACTGACTAAAATTCGTTTCATCTGCTTTTAGGTTGAACCTTTTTCTCCCGATTTTTTATTGCTTGCTACTAGGCAATTCCTTTTTGATTAATAGCCGCGCGATTTAGTAGCAGTACAAATGTACGTTAAAACCAGTCTGTTTTCATGTCAAGGGTAGGGTATTGAGTAGATGCAAATCGCTCCAAAATCCCATTGAGCTTGGTTAGTTCGTAGGCTACCGTATATCGAGCAGTTTCAATTTTTCCTAGGTGGAAATTCTGTTCATTGCTCCCTTTGTTTAAGGCTTTTTGGGCTGTAATTGCCTGTTTTAGCCACATCCAACCCATGCACAGGATGCCAGCACCTTCCAAAAAGAGAGTTGCATCAGCTAAAAAATACGCAGGACCTTGATTTCGTTTGAACAAAACTTGTGCGGTACTACTGGCAAATTCTTTCAGGTACTTTTCAAATGTCTGGCTAATTTCATCTAATTCCGATAGCAGTTTTCCTTCATGAAGTGTGGATTGAAGTTCTTTCTGAAGCATTTTCCAACCCAATCCTTCATTGAGTAATAGCTTTCTTCCCAAAAGGTCTAATCCATGAATACCGGTGGTGCCTTCGTGTATTGGATGGATTCGAGCTTCACGGTAGTATTGTTCGACAGGAAAATCAGTGGTGTAGCCTGCTCCGCCTAAAATCTGTACCGCCATAGAAGTACTTTGCAGACCCATTTCAGAAGGATAGCTTTTGG
>JALRIY010000111.1 GCA_023255285.1 Algoriphagus sp. | reverse complement strand
CCTCTCCCCATTTTTTCAATGTTGGCCGGGGGATGAAACTGATCTGCATCCAAAAATGGAAGGCTGAGAGCCTGAGATAATCCCATTCCTAGGGTAGTTTTTCCCGTACCTGACACTCCTGTGACCACTACAAGCATGGTGCAAAGGTAACTTTTTGATTTCAACTGTACACCTTTTCAACCATCTTCGAACGCATTTTTAGCAAAATCCATAACAAATGTCATAGAATTATCAGCTTGAAACATTTCCTTGCTAAATGCAATTCCGTAACACACTATTTTTGGCTTAGGTGATTTTTCGAAGTACTGAATCCCTACCTTTGCTGCTCAATTTTAGGTTCACATGATTTCAGTAGACAATGTATCCGTCATTCACGGCGGCTCCCCCTTATTTAGTAACATCACCTTCAACATCAATGATGGGGATAAGATAGCATTGATGGGGAAGAACGGGGCAGGAAAATCCACTCTCCTTAAAATAATTGCCGGAGTAAACAAACCCAGTTCGGGTTCAGTATCTGCTCCCAAAGACTATGTGGTCGCCTACCTTCCACAGCACCTGTTGACTGCAGACGATTGTACGGTCATGGAAGAGGCTTCCAAAGCCTTTGCCTCCTACCTCAGCATGAAGGAAGAAATCGAGTCGATCAACGAACAGCTAACTATTCGAACGGATTATGAATCCGAGGAGTATTACAAGCTCATTGAGAAAGTATCCGAACTCAGTGAAAAATTTTATGCAATCGAGGAAATTAACTACGAGGCAGCAGTAGAAAAGGTATTGTTGGGTCTAGGCTTCCTTCGGGAGGATTTCACACGTTCCACATCTGAATTTTCAGGAGGTTGGAGAATGCGTATCGAGCTTGCGAAAATTCTTTTGCAAAACCCAGACCTCATCCTTCTTGATGAACCCACCAACCACCTGGATATTGAATCGATTCAATGGCTAGAAGATTTTTTGCTAACCAAAGCCAAAGCGGTGGTTGTCATCTCTCACGACCGGGCATTTGTGGACAACATCACCACCCGAACTATTGAGGTGACCATGGGGCGGATTTACGATTACAAGGCCAAATACAGTCACTACCTCGAACTTCGCAAGGAGCGCCGGGAGCAGCAACAAAAACATTACGAGGAACAGCAACGCTTCATCGCCGACACCACGCAGTTTATCGATCGATTTAAGGGGACCTATTCCAAAACTTTGCAGGTACAATCCCGTGTGAAAATGCTTGAAAAATTAGAGATCGTCGAAGTGGATGAAGTGGATACTTCTGCCTTGAAACTTCGATTTCCACCCTCCCCTCGCTCCGGAAAATACCCGGTCATCGTACAGGAAATGAGTAAAAGCTATGGAAATCAGATCCTATTCCGTGACGCTTCCTTAACCATTGAACAAGGCCAAAAGGTGGCTTTTGTAGGAAAAAATGGAGCAGGAAAATCCACCCTAATCAAAGCGATCATGGGGCAAATTGAATTTGAAGGAAAATGTGAATTGGGGCACAATGCCCTGATCGGGTATTTTGCGCAAAACCAAGCCTCTCTATTGGATGAAAGCCTAAGTATCTTTGAAACCATCGATCAGCTCGCTGTAGGAGAAGTCCGAACCAAGGTGAAGGACATTTTAGGAGCCTTCCTTTTCCGAGGTGATGACATCAATAAAAAAGTGAAGGTGCTTTCTGGAGGAGAAAAAACCCGTTTAGCCATGATCAAACTTCTTCTTCAGCCTGTCAATCTTCTCATTCTTGATGAACCAACTAACCACTTAGACATGAAAACCAAGGATATCATCAAAGATGCCTTAAAAGCTTTTGATGGAACCCTCATCTTGGTGTCTCACGATCGTGATTTCTTGGATGGGCTGGCTACGAAAGTATTTGAATTTGGAAACCAGCGGGTACGCGAGCATTTTGAGGATATTAATGGGTTTTTGAGAAACAAGAAACTTGAAAACCTCCGCGAAGTAGAGCGCAAATAAACTTACCTATTCTCACTACAAACAAAAAAAGCAATTCGATTGAATTGCTTTTTTTGTTTGGTCGCAGTGGACTTAGCGGGCATAGTTCACGGCTCGCATTTCGCGAATAACCGTCACCTTGATCTGTCCTGGATACTGCATCTCTTTTTCGATTTTTTGTGAAATATCGAAAGAAAGCTGGCCTGCCTTCTGATCGTCTACATTGTCTGCATCGACCAAGATCCGTAACTCTCTACCTGCCTGCATGGCAAAGCATTTGTTGACCCCGTCAAAATTCAATGCGAGTTCTTCTAATTCCTTTAGGCGCTTCACATAGCTATCCATGATCTCCCGACGGGCACCAGGACGGGATCCGGAGATTGCATCCGAAGCCTGAACGATAGGCGATATCATGGAAGTCATTTCAATTTCATCGTGGTGAGCACCGATGGCATTGCAAATTTCCGGATGTTCCTTGTAGCGCTTGGCAAGTTCCATACCCAATAGTGCGTGTGGCAATTCTTGCTCTTCAGGCCATACTTTTCCGATGTCATGGAGTAAACCGGCGCGCTTTGCGAGCTTCGCATTGAGTCCCATCTCTGCAGCCATGGTGGCGGAGAGCTTGGCCACTTCTCTAGAGTGCTGAAGTAGGTTTTGACCATAAGAAGAACGGAAACGCATACGTCCCACCATTTTGACTAATTCTGGATGTAGGCCATGAATACCTAAATCAATACAGGTTCTTTCACCGATTTCTACGATCTCCTCCTCGATATTTTTTTCTGTCTTGGCCACCACCTCTTCGATACGTGCCGGATGAATACGTCCATCCTGTACCAACCGGTGTAGGGAAAGGCGGGCAATCTCTCTTCGCACCGGATCAAAACCAGAGATAATGATTGCTTCTGGGGTATCGTCTACGACGATTTCTACCCCAGTGGCTGCTTCTAGTGCACGAATATTTCGCCCCTCCCTACCGATAATTTTACCTTTAATGTCGTCGCTTTCAATGTTGAACACAGATACACAGTTTTCTACAGCATGTTCAGTAGCGGTACGTTGGATGGTATCCAAAACAATCTTTTTAGCCTGCTTGGTAGCAGTCAATTTGGCCTCGTCAAGGATGTCTTTGATCTGGGAGGAAGCCTTACTTTGTGCCTCTTCGGTCAGGATGGTTACCAATTGCTCTCTCGCCTCTTCTCTACTCAAACCAGCCAATTTTTCTAGGTCTGCAATTCGCTGATTGGTCACCCGGTCTAGCTCTTCCTTTTTTACTTGAACAGCATGCAGTTGAGCCGTCAAATTTTCTCTTTTGGAGTCCAATTCTGCCTCTCTGCGCTTGACATTTTCTTGCTCTTTAGCTACCTGCTGCTGCAGTTGCTTCACCTTATTTTCGTTGGTGATGATCAAGTTTTTCTTGTGATTGGTCTCCTCATCAAATTCAGCTTTTAGCTTCAAGAACTTTTCCTTAGCCTCCAGCATACGGTCTTTTTTGATTGTTTCTGCGGTCAATTCCGCTTCTCGGAGCATGGATTTAATCCGCTCCTTGGTTTCTCCTATCTGTTTTGTTTGTTTATTTTTAAATAGAAGGCCTGCTAATGCAATCCCTCCCCCAAGCCCTGCAAGGGCAGCTAGGATAGAAAATAAAAGTACGTTTGCCATAAGTAGTGAATATATAGTTAGTTCAACTACCGGCTCTAAAAATCATCAAAAATGAGAAAAACTCAATCTTAAACGGCCTTTGCAAGCAAGGAAGAAATATGAGCAAGACTGCGCTGAACATGTTCGGTATCCTCCGCATTTCCTGCATTAGTTTCTAAGGATTCTACCATGCAATCAAAGGCCACCATGGCCAATAAATCAGTAGTATCATCCAAGCCAAACTCAGATTTATACTTTCTTAACTTCTCATTGATTACCCGTCCTGCATGCCGGATTTTTCCCTCATCTTCAGGCTTCACACGCATGGGATATTCCCGGTCTCCGATTTTTACCTTGATGGCTAAAGTTTCCATGTTATTCGGATAGGTAGGTAATCAACTGATCGATTTCTTGTATATAGGAATTGATTAAGTCACTCATTTCGACGGCATCTTCAGAATTTACCGGTCTGTTGTCTACAATGTTACTAATTTTAATCTTATTTTTAAAATGGTCTAAGGCAACATTCTTCTCCTCGACCTGCTGTTCAAGCACCTTTAAACGCTCATTTAGCTGTTGATTTTCAGCAGTTAATGCTTCTACCTTTTTACTTACTTGAACAGAAAGTTTTTCAAGTTTTTGTAATTCCTCGTGAATCATAAATTAAGTCCGGATGATTGCCCCTATTTGCTCTTGAAAGGCACGAATTAAATTACTCATAGTTTTTTCAATTTCCTTGTCCGTAAGTGTATTTTCTTGATCTTGTAGAATAAAACTCAGCGCATACGCTTTTTTTCCAGCCTCCAACTTATCTCCTTGGTAGACATCAAAAACATTCAAGTGCCTTAATAATTTTCCGCCGGCCTTTTCGGCAACAACCTTGACACGGGCAAAGGAAACTTCCTTGTCCAGCACCAAGGAAAGGTCGCGACGAACCTCAGGAAATTTAGACAGCTCTTGGAATTTTTTCAATCCCGAAGATTTCTTGACTAGCAAGTCCCAGTCCAGCTCAGCGTACCAAACTTCCTGCCTTACTTCAGTCAACTTCAGCTGCTTCTCCTCGACCAAACCTAAGGTTGCTACCACCTTTTCACCCAGTTTCAAGCTCAAACCATAGGCAAAAGGTGCTGATTCAATCACCTCCACCTCGCTCGCTTCCACGTTCAAACGTTCGAAAATTCGAGTTACTGTAGCATAAAGGTCCGCAAATGCAAAAGGCTTCGCTGGCTCCACCCAGCTTTCAGAAGACCGGTGGCCAGACTGAAAAATTGCCAAACGTCGCGACTCTTTGTAGCCACCCTCTGCCTTCTTTTGATACACTTTACCAAACTCAAAGCACTTTAGGTCAGTTTGCCTTCTGTTGATGTTGTGTGCCACTACCTCCAAACCAGAGAATAAGAGCGTTTGGCGCATGACTCCTAGGTCTTCACTCAACTTATTGTAGATCTCCACGGTAGTGCTGGCATCCAAAAAGCCTGCCTTTTCCACATATTTGGGGCTGGTCAAGCTGTTGGTCACCAACTCAAAATAGCCTTGATTGGCAAGAAGCTCGGTGAGTCGGTACTGCAACTTCGCCACATCTTTTACAGGATGCTCAGCTAAGTAATCCGTGCGTAGGGCCTCAGAAAGTACTACTTGCTGGAAGCCATGAATCCGCAAAACTTCTTCGATGATATCCGCTTCACGCGTTACATCCACCCGGTAAGGCTTGACAGTAGCTACAAATCCTTCGGTCGTCAACTCAGATACCGCAATCTCTAAACTTTCCAAGATACCCACCACTTCGGTAGGTTCGATGACTTTGCCTATCAGGCGATTGATATGCCCAAAATTGACTGGAATATACACATCCTGCTTGGGCTCAGGATAAATATCAATGATTTCGGAGGCTACTTTTGCACCGGCATAGCGCTGCAAAAGGATGACGGCCTGCTTGAGCGCATACACTGGCATGTTGGGATCGGTGCCCCGCTCAAAACGGAAGGAAGCATCGGTCTTCAATCCATGCACCTGAGAACCCTTACGAATCACGTCAGGAGAAAAATAGGCTGACTCCAAAAAGATACTGGTAGTCTGGTCCGATACGCCTGAAACAGCTCCTCCAAAGACCCCAGCAATACACATCCCGCCCTTCGGATCGCAGATCATGAGTTCTTCGCCAGATAATTTTCTTTCTTTTCCGTCCAAGGTCACAAAAGTGCTCCCTTTTGGAAGTTTACCGACGCGAATCTTTCCCTCCCCGATCTTGGCAGCATCAAAGGCATGCAAAGGCTGACCCAAATCATGAAGGATGTAGTTGGTAATGTCCACTACATTGTTGATCGGTTCCAAGCCCAGGGAGCGCAGAAAATGCTGGATCCACTGTGGGGAAGGTCCTACTTGAATATTTGTCAGGACAACCCCTGCATAGCGAGGGCAATCGTCCGTTTTGTCTACGACTACTTGCACCGCAGGGCCTTGCACCTCCACGGGTAGTGCTTTCTCCTCAGGCAAACAAAGGTCTCTACGCACAAGGGCTTTCAAGTCCCTAGCAACACCAAGATGGGAAGCGGCATCTGCGCGGTTGGGCGTAAGCCCGATTTCTAAAATTTGGTCCTGGGTCACTTCAAAATAGGCCGAAGCAGAAGTCCCGTTTGGCAGGTCCGTGTCCAGCACCATGATTCCCGCATGGGAAGTACCGATTCCGATCTCGTCTTCGGCACAAATCATTCCTTCGGAAACTTGTCCTCGGATTTTGGCTTTCTTAATTTCAAAAGGCTCTCCATTGCTTGGGTACAAGGTGGCTCCTACAGTAGCCACAACTACCTTCTGGCCTACTGCCACATTGGAAGCCCCGCAGACGATCTGAGAAACCTGGTCTGGGCCGATGGCCACAGTAGTCAAGCTCAACTTATCCGCATCGGGATGCTTCTCACAAGTCAACACCTCTCCAATGACCATCCCTTCCAATCCTCCGGGTACAGACACAAAAGAATCAATGCTCTCTACTTCAAGCCCTGATTGAGTGAGTAGCGCGGCAATTTCGGCTGGACTTTCAGTCAAATGGATGTACTCCTTGAGTCTATTGATCGATATTTTCATAGCAATGGGTGAGCCAGCCTTTCGGTTAGCAAAAAAGGTGCGTGAGCACCTTGTGGGTAAGTTACAAATTTAAAAGATTTGCCTGAGCCCTGGGCATTAATCGTAATTTTTCTCCCCTACAGGAATAGCAATTCCCAAGATATTTTCTCGAGGAGGCAGTGGGCAGGCATAGTCAGGATTGTAAGCACAGTAGGGGTTGAAGGCCAAGTTAAAGTCGATGGTGATGCTATTTTTCCCATCTTGGCGAACATTGAGGTAGCGCCCTCCCCCATAGGTTTCCTTACCCGAAGTCTGGTCCGCAAAGGCTAAAAAAAAGTTTCGCATATCGGATTCACTCAAAGATTGGAGCAAAAGGACTTTGTTGGTTTTTCCGCCCAACTCAAATTCTGCCCAAGAATGTTCCAAATAGCGCTCGGTACTTCCATCGGTCAAGGGGACTACCCGAACTTTCTTGATTTCGATGGGGAGCAAGCGAGCTTTGACTCGGTAAGCAGGGTCGACTGCAAAAAATTTCAAACTTTGCAATCCACGTTTTTGCTCCTCAGTCAAGGGGGACTCTACATTGAAGCGGATGTATTTGAATTGGCGCTCCCGTTCGGTTTCAATTTTTTCTTGATAATCTTCCGGGCTCTCGGCAGCAGTAAACATGTAGGCAATGGCAGCCAAAATCACTATAGACGCCAGAATAAGTAGAATATGGTTTGATGTCACGTG
>JALRIY010000110.1 GCA_023255285.1 Algoriphagus sp. | reverse complement strand
ATCGGCGATACGTGTAAAGGTTTTTCCAAAATCTGAGCTGTGGTAAGCGTAGGCACTGAAGTCATTGTTACGGTAATTGTTGGCAATCACCCATACTTCACCTGCATTGTATTTTGATGCCTGTACTTGCGGAATCCAAGATGCCTTAGGAAGGCCGGTTAACTTGGCGGCAACATTAGTCCAGGTCTTACCGCCGTCTTGGGTTACTTGAAGGTTGCCATCATCGGTACCCACCCAGATGACATTTTTATCCACTGGGGAAGGGGCTATTGCGATAATGGTGGTATGATTCTCTGCACCGGTTATATCAAAGGTCAATCCCCCTGTTTTTTGCTGACGCTGCTTGGTGGAATCGTTGGTCGTTAAGTCTGGCGAAATGATTTCCCAAGTTTCACCCGAGTCGGTAGACTTATGCAAAAACTGAGAGGCATAGTATACCGTATTGACATCGTGAGGATCCTGTGCAATCGCTGCATTCCAGTTGTAGCGAAGGAAAACATCCTTATCTGGATGTGTAGGTCGGATGGTCCGGTTGTGGCCTGTAAGCTTATCAAAACGGCTCACGTTACCTCCTTGAGACATGGTATAGCCATATCTAGAATTGGCAGGGTGAGAAACCACATCAAATCCATCACCGAAGGAAACTTCTTGCCAATAGGTATTTCGGATCCCATCACCTCTCCAAATATAGGCTGGGCCTGTCCAAGATCCATTGTCTTGCATTCCTCCATAGACATTGTAGGGCACTTCGTTATCTACATTGATGTGGTAAAACTGCCCTACAGTGATGCCTTCTGCGAAATACCAAGTTTTACCCCTATCTCTAGAGATATTCAGACCACCATCGTTTCCATCAATAAGTAGCGATGGATCGTTTGGATTGATATACCACGCATGGTGATCAGGGTGCACTCCTGAATAGGAAAGCAATTCTCTGAAGCTCTTTCCCCCATCTTCAGTGATTCCTACACGAGAATACAAGGTATAAACCCTGTTTTCGTTTTTAGGATCGGCATGAATTTCAAAATAATAAAAAGGGCGATCTCCAATTTCACCTTTGTCATTGATCATCGTGAATTTTTCTCCTCCATCTTCGGAAACATAGAGTGCGTTTTTGGAAGACTCAATCAATGCATATACTTTACTACTATTGGCTTTGGAGATTGCCAATCCCATTCTTCCAAGGTTTCCTTTCGGTAATCCATTTTCTTCAGCAGTCAATTTCTTCCAAGTATCTCCACCATCTTGAGTAAGGTAAAGTCCTGATCCTGATCCGCCTGATTCGAAAAACCAAGGATAGCGTCTGTGCTCCCACATGTTGACAAATATCTTATTAGGATTGTTGGGATCCATGATCATCTCACCTACACCAGTTTTTTGATCTACAAACAAGATTTTTTTCCAAGTTTTTCCTCCATCAGTGGTCTTGTATACTCCACGATCCTCTTGAGTACCCCAAGGAGATCCAATTGCACCAACAAATACGGTATTGGGATCATCCGGATGAACAATGATTCGGTGGATGGCACGGGTTTTTTCTAGTCCCATCAGCTGCCAGGTTTTACCTGCATCCATGGACCGGTAGACTCCATAGCCCATGTTGAGTGAATTTCTTGGATTTCCTTCTCCAGTACCTACCCAGATAATGTTTGGATTTTTCTGATAAATGGAAATCGCTCCAATGGAGTGTACGCGTTCGTTATCAAAAATAGGCTCCCAAGTGATTCCTCCAGAAGTAGACTTCCAAAGGCCTCCAGAGGCAGAACCGGCATATATTGTGGTTGGATCATCGTCCACAGCATCAATTGCTGTTATTCTTCCGCTCATTGCACCAGGGCCGATGCTCCGTGCTTTCATGGACTTAAAAACGTCCATGTTGACCTGCTGTGCATGCAAGCTTAGTTGCAGCATAGCTAGGAAAATAATTAGAACTAATTTTTTCATGTGACTAAGAATGGGTTTCAATTTTTTTAAATAAAACCAATTTTTCTGATTTTATAGATTGAATTTACTTCAATGGAATTCAATTAAGTACAAGAGCTTTATTTTTTTTCGCAGGATTTGGGGAAAGCTTGCTTTTTGATTTTCTTTAAGAAAAAATAAATATGGCAAATTATATATTTAGGTCCTGGTTAGGACTTTTCTTTTTTATGGCAGTAGGACTTAGCTATGCCCAAAATGGTCGTTTTCAACAGGCTGTTGCCTATCAAATGGAAGTGACTATGGACGTGTCTACCAACCGGTATCAAGGTACTCAGGTGCTTGCCTACACCAATAATTCCCCAGATACGTTGACTCGGGTATTTTACCATCTTTACTACAATGCCTTCCAACCAGGGAGCATGATGGATGTGCGCTCCCGAACCATTGCAGATCCAGATCAGCGTGTAAAAGACCGAATATCAAAACTGGCTCCAGAAGAAATTGGCTACCTGCATCCCACGCATCTAACCATGAATGGTGGGCCAGTGAGCTATAAAGAAGTAGGTACTGTTTTGGAAGTAGACCTAACGGAGCCCATTTTACCGAATAGCTCCGTAAAATTTGAAATGTCTTTTGAAGGTCAGGTTCCTTTACAAGTAAGGCGTTCTGGAAGAGATTCAGAAGAGGGGGTTCGCTATTCCATGTCGCAATGGTATCCCAAGATGGCGAATTACGACGAGCAAGGATGGCATGCAAATCCCTATGTAGGAAGAGAGTTTTATGGAATTTGGGGTGATTTTGATGTGAAGATCACCATCGATAAATCCTACACTCTTGGGGGGACAGGTTACCTCCAAAATCCCAATCAAATTGGTCATGGATATCAAGATGAAGGAGTGAAGGTTCCTGAGCCAAAAGGGAATACGCTGACTTGGCATTTTGTAGCACCACAAGTCCATGACTTCATGTGGGCGGCTGACAACAATTATAAGCACGATAAAGTACTGATGGCCAATGGCATTACCGTACATCATTTTTACATTCCTGGAGAGAAGACAACGGAAAATTGGGAAAAGTTAAAGGAGTATACGCCCAAAGCGATCGACTACCTATCAAAGAATTTCGGACAATATCCCTACAAGCAGTTTTCAGTAGTTCAAGGTGGCGATGGCGGTATGGAATATGCGATGTCGACCCTAATTACTGGAGAGCGCTCTTTGCCAAGTTTAGTAGGAGTTATGGTGCATGAATTGGCCCATAGTTGGTTTCATGGAGTTTTGGCTTCCAATGAATCCTTGTACCCTTGGATGGATGAGGGCTTTACTTCTTATGCTTCAAATTTGGCAATGGCATCTATATTTCAAACAAATGCTTCACCACATCGAGGTTCTTATGGGGGCTATTATCGATTGGTCAAGTCTGGCTTGGAAGAACCCATGTCTACCCATGCGGATCACTACCAAACCAATTCAGCCTATGGTGCAGCAGCGTACAGCAAAGGAGCTGTTTTCTTGGCTCAGTTGGGCTATGTAATCGGTGAGGAAGTACGTGATCGGGGTATGCTTCGCTATTGGAATACATGGAAGTTTAAGCACCCCAATGTCAATGACTTGATTCGTGTCATGGAAAAAGAAAGTGGATTGGAATTGGATTGGTATAAGGAATACTTTGTGTATACTACTAAAACTATTGATTACGCAGTTAAGGAAGTGAAGGCATCTGAAGTAGGCACTTCCATTATTTTGGAGCGAATAGGAGCCATGCCTATGCCTATAGATTTGGTAGTCACCTACAAAGATGGAACCAAAGAGTTGGTTTATCTTCCATTGGAAATTATGCGTGGAGATAAAAAAGTAGAGACGAATTTCCCAAAACTTGTTTTGACTCAGGATTGGCCTTGGGTACAACCAACCCTTACTATCAATTTAAAACGAGCAGTAGATACAATTAAATCGGTAGAAATTGATCCAAGTAAGCGGATGGCAGACATACAGGTAGAAAATAATAAAGTGGAGTTTTAGGCTCCACTTTATTATTTTGTCATAAAAAAAGGTGGACTAACCACCTTTTTTATTTAGAATCAACCAGCGTTTTTCTTGTCCTGTACTTCAGTACGGATAGCTTGTGCTAGGTTTTTCAAATCTTGCATACCTTTTCTTACGCGGGTACCTGCAGCTTGATTTCCTTTGTCGTAGAACTTTTCGAAGTCAGCTTCCAAGCTCATTACTAGATTTTTTACGTCGCTAAATCTGCTCATAGTAAAAGTTTTTAGGGTTGATGATAAGTTTATATGGGTCTAATATAGGCCAAATACTTACTATTTCAATCCTAAGGCGCTTTTTTTTACTTTTTTTTTATTCTCCAAATGAAAGGGCAAGTTCAGAATTCTTGTAAACCCCTGAGACGAGCTTGTCTTTTACGGCAGCAAATGCTTTTACAGTCAAATTCACATCATCCAATGTATGTACAGCTGTAGGAATTAATCGTAAGATAATCATGCCTTTAGGGATTACTGGATAAATTACTACTGAACAGAAGATGCCAAAATTTTCTCTGAGGTCCATTGAAAGTGCCGCTGCTTCTCCTACGGTGCCATTCAATACAACAGGGGTAACTGGAGAATTAGATTTTCCTGTACTAAATCCATTTTCAACCAATCCCTTTCTCAAGGCATGGACAATTTTCCAAAGGTTGTCTTTTAACTCAGGCTGACTTCTTAATAAGTCGAGACGCTTGAGTGCTCCTTCTACGAGCAGCATTGGCAGGGATTTGGCAAAAATTTGAGAGCGCATGTTGTATCTCAAAAACAAGATCACGTCTGCATCGCCAGCGATGAAGGCACCTATAGAAGCCATGGATTTTGCAAAAGTTGAGAAGTACAAATCAATTTTGTCCTGCACACCTTGCTCTTCTCCTGTACCAGCTCCAGTAGTACCCATTGTTCCAAATCCATGAGCATCGTCTACCAATAAGCGGAAGTCAAATTTCTTTTTTAGTGCTACAATTTCCTTCAATTTACCCTGGTCACCGGTCATCCCGAATACCCCTTCTGTGATTAGGAGGATTCCTCCGCCTGTTTCTTCTGCTAATTTAGTAGCCCGTTGAAGTTGCTTTTCACAATTTTCAATGTCGTTGTGTGGAAATACATAGCGTTTGCCCAGATGCATGCGCAAGGCATCGATAATACAAGCATGACATTCTGAATCATAAACAACTACATCTTTTCTATCTAGGAGGGCATCTATGACGGACATGATGCCTTGGTATCCATAGTTTAATAGGTAGGACTTTTCTTTGCCTACAAACGCCGCAAGTTCTTCTTCCAACTGCTCGTGAAGGTCGGTTTGTCCAGACATCATTCGTGCACCCATTGGATAGGCTGCTCCCCATTTTGCTGCTGCATCTGCATCTGCTTTTCGTACTTCAGGATGGTTGGCTAATCCTAGGTAGTTGTTCAAACTCCACGTTAGGACTTCTTTACCCTTGAAATGCATTCTAGGAGCTATTTCACCTTCTAGTTTGGGGAATGACCAATAGCCATCGGCAAACTCAGAGTGCTTGCCTAGTGGGCCCATATTCGTTTTTAACTTTGCAAATAGATCCAACGTCTTAAGAATTTAGAGTGTTTGGGGAATTGGGTTCGTTTTTGAAACAGCCAAAAATAAGACTTATCTTTCTTGGATGCAAAAAACAGTTTTTATACCGAGCCTTAACTTCGAAAGCTCGGAATAAATACCTTATTTCGTCTTAGTTAGAAGTAACTGCCCAAAATATACTTTAGTGGATTAATGAAAAAAATCACCAAACTATTGGTAGCCAATCGAGGTGAAATAGCACTTCGGATTATGCGTACTGCCCGTGAGATGGGTATTCGCACTGTAGCAGTGTTTTCTGAGGCCGATCGACTTTCGCCACATGTTCGTTTTGCTGATGAAGCCTGTTGCCTAGGACCAGCTCCTTCCAATCAGTCCTATTTGGTTGCCGACAAAATTTTGGAGGTTTGTAAGGAGTTAGGAGTAGATGCAATCCATCCGGGGTACGGTTTTCTATCAGAAAATGCAGCTTTTGCAAAGCAAGTTCAGGAAGCTGGTATTTTATTTATAGGTCCCTCGCCAGCATCTATTGAGGTAATGGGATCCAAGCTTGCGGCAAAGCAGGCGGTTGCTGCCTATTCTATTCCACTCGTACCCGGTACGGAGGAAGCTATTTCTGATTTGGCTGTAGCCAAAGTTAAAGCAAAAGAGATTGGGTATCCCATTTTGATTAAAGCTTCCGCTGGGGGAGGAGGCAAAGGAATGCGCGTGGTAGAATCAGAAGCAGAGTTTGATGAACAAATGAATCGAGCTGTTTCAGAAGCCATCTCATCCTTTGGTGATGGGGCGGTTTTTATTGAAAAGTATATTTCCTCTCCCCGACATATTGAAATCCAGATTTTAGGGGATCAACACCAAAATTTAGTTTATTTATTTGAAAGAGAATGTTCCATTCAGAGGCGTCACCAGAAAGTGATTGAAGAAGCGCCATCTGCTGTGGTCAGTCCTGTCATGCGAAAGGCGATGGGAGAGGCCGCCATTGGGGTTGCTAAGGCTTGCAATTATTATGGTGCAGGTACCGTGGAATTTATTGTAGACGAACAACTCAATTTTTATTTTCTTGAAATGAATACCCGACTGCAGGTAGAGCATCCTGTGACAGAGATGATTACAGGCAAGGACCTCGTTCGGGAACAAATCTGGATTGCTGAAGGAAAGCCGCTTTCCTTTGTTCAAGAGGATTTAACCATCCAAGGACATGCCATAGAAGTTCGCGTTTATGCTGAAGATCCGAAAAATAATTTTTTGCCAGATATTGGAAGGTTGACTACCTATCGCTGTCCTCAAGGGCCTGGAATCCGAGTGGATGACGGGTTTGAAGAAGGAATGGATATTCCGATTTACTACGATCCCATGATTGCCAAGTTGATTGCGCACGGAGCTACTCGACAGGAAGCCATTGATCGAATGATTCGTGCCATTGATGATTACCGGATTACCGGTATTCAAACGACTTTAGATTTCTGTCGTTTTGCCTTGTCTCACGATGCCTTTCAATCGGGGCAGTTTGATACCAAATTTGTGGAGCGGTACTTTATGCCCGAATTCTTAGAGCCTCAGTTTACTGAAGAAGAAAAAAATCTTCTTGCCGCCTTGGCAGTTGAATTTTTTGAGGATGAAGATAAGCGAGTGAATCCCAAAACTCCGTTAAATCAAACCAAGACCACCCACTGGACCAAACGATTGACCTGATGGCTGAACTTTTACCCATTAAGGCTTGGCGTTATTCTAAAGAGATTGGAAATCAGTTAGATAAACTGATAGCTCCTCTTTTTGATGTAGTTTCCTCCAAGCAACGTGAGTTATTGTATCAAAACCCTTTGAATAGCATTCATTTGGCTGTCCCACAGGGAGAAGAAGGCCATTTAAATGCGAAA
>JALRIY010000010.1 GCA_023255285.1 Algoriphagus sp. | reverse complement strand
ACCAATTGAATCACATGACCATCCAGAGCTTCTTTAACAGCGGGCTTTTTGTAGTATGCCTGACGGGTAACTTCAAGAATCTCACAAGCGGATCTTACTGTAAATGAATAGGGATGTTTCATTTCAGCTGTGATTTGGACACTTGATCGCCAAAAGTTTTTTTTAAATCAGTTTCATACTCCTTGGAGGCAAGATCTACGATAACTCGAAAAAGATCTGCTTCCAGCGATTTTCGACCTAATGCTGCTTCAAGCTCTTTGATCCGGTTTTTGAGCTCTTGGGTTGTCTTTTCTTGACTGTCTTTTTCCATAACGATTCGGATTCCTTTCTTCAAGTTACCCGAATATCGGTAAAGCCAATTATAAATTGCTTGTTTTGAAAGCTGATACTCACGCATTACTTGGGCAATGGTGAATTCCTTTCGCTCAATTTGTCCGACAATCTGTCTACGCAGCTCTTCACTGAACAGACGCTGTTGCTTAATTTGATAGGTGTTTTTCATTTTGTTTGGATTTGTGATCCCTAACAAAATGTGACAACTTTATTCAGGCATTATCAGTATTAGTCAACGCTCAATTTGAGCCACCAGCATTATTGTGGATAATTTTACAAACTCATCATTTCTTTGAAACGCGCAGCCTGTCTTCGGCTCACTTCAATGCGATCCCCTCCTTTTAGGGTCACTACAAGTCCACCATTAAACCAAGGCTCTATCCCTTCTACCCAGCCTAGGTTGATAATGTGCTTTCGGCTAGCTCTAAAAAATGACTTCTCATCCAAGCGCTCGTCCAAGGCATTCAAGGACTTGTGAATCATCGGTTTGAAATTATCAAAATAGACTTTAATGTAATTGCCGTCAGACTCAAAAAGACGCACATTGGACAGGCGAACAAACCAGCAGCGATCTCCATCTTTTACAAATACCTGATCCTCTAGGGTTAATTTCTTTTGGTTGAAGGTGCCTTCTTGCTCTTCGCGTTTGGCAATTCCATCCATTTTTCCCAGCAGCTTTTGGACAGCATCCTCCAATCGCTTCGGTTCAATTGGCTTGAGCAAATAATCTAATGCATTGACTTGAAAAGCCTTTAATGCATACTCGTCGTAAGCAGTAGTGAAGATGACATGGGGCAAATTATCCAACTCCTCCAACAGGTCAAAGCCTGTTTTTTCTGGCATTTGAATATCTAAAAAAATCACATCTGGCTGCAATTGATCAATCTTTTCTTTGGCATCATCCACATTTACTGCTTCTCCCACCACTTCCACTGTTTCCAGTTGATTCAATAAATTAATTAGCTCCTTACGGGCTAAACGTTCGTCATCGATTACTAAGGCTCTCATAGGGATTGAGTTAATTAATCTAAAGTAAGTCTTTGTTTCGGAATTTTTATTTCAGTAATCACAAAATCGCTTCCAGAGTTAAAAATCCGGAAACTTGCCTGGTCCCCATACAAAAGGGTAAGTCGTTGTTGCGTATTGTATAAGCCATGTCCCACCTCCTCTTCCTTTATTTTATTGATCGGCTTTGGGGTATAGTGTCCACTATTTTTGACTTGAATATAGAGCTCTTCCTGAAGACCCTCTCTACATTTAATTTCGATTACTCCCCCTCTTACCAAATTTGAAATACCGTGTTTAATGGCATTTTCTACGATGGTTTGAAGCATCATTGGAGGAATTTTGAAGGCATAAGCTCCTTCCTCGATGTGATATTCTACATGCAACCGTTCCTCAAAACGAATGGATTCCAAAGCCAAATAATCCTTCACCGTAGCCAGTTCATCAGCAAAATCAATTACTTGTTTTTTATCCAACATTAGGGAAAAGCGGAGCATGTTTGAGATTCGAGTAATTGCTGTTTTGGCTTTCCCAGGATCCTCATCCACCAATGCACGAACCGAATTTAAAGCATTGAATATAAAATGTGGATTCAGCTGACTCTTCAAATGGTTGAGACGGATCTCATTTATTTTAGCCTCGTACCGAAGCGTCGTGTTGTAATTATCCAAAAAATGAAATACAAAATAAAGCAGTACCCAAAATCCATAATAAAGGAAACTGACAAAAAGATTTACTGAAATGACTAAGGCTCTGAAATCAGATCCTGGATTAAACGTGCCAAATACAAGACTGATCAGCACCTGAGCCAAGACGTTAGACACAGCCAGCCCTCCCAATGAAAAAATTACCTGCAGAAGCAATCGGTATCCAGGAAGTCGAAGCCATCCAAAGGACTTGATCACTACCCTAAACACATGGGTAGAAAGTAGGTAGTAGGCAGACAGTACCACAAAGGACCAAGTTTGAAGAAAAGAAATTCCTTCAGATAAGGAAGCAAAGAACACATTGACAAAAGCAAAGCTTCCCCAGCCTAAAACTTGCAATAGCCAATAGAGTGTACTTCTGTTCATGCTTTGCAAAGTTAAAAATGGCAACCTAGAATTCCCCTCTAATTTGATAAGAGGGCAATGAGGTTGATTTTAAGCTATTTTTTAGCGATGTAGCTCCTGTTTCAAGAATCTTCCAGTATGACTTTGCGGGTGTGCCGCCACTTGTTCAGGGCTTCCTTGAATTACGACAGTGCCTCCTTTATTTCCTCCTTCAGGCCCCATATCAATGAGGTAATCTGCCACCTTGATTACATCCAAATTGTGCTCAATCACCAAGACGGTATTGCCCTTTTCTACCAATTTCTGGAGCACATTCATCAGCAAGTCAATGTCCTGAAAGTGCAAGCCTGTAGTCGGCTCATCCAAAATATAAAACGTTTTACCGGTATCTTTTTTGGACAATTCTGTGGCCAATTTCACCCGTTGTGCCTCTCCTCCAGATAGGGTAGTAGCATGCTGCCCAAGCGTGATGTAGCCCAAGCCCACCTCACTTAAAGTAGTGATCTTTCGCAGAATCTTAGGTTGGTATTCAAAAAACTCGACTGCTTGCTCTACCGTCATATCCAGCACATCTGAAATAGACTTCCCTTTAAAGCGAACTTCAAGGGTTTCTCGATTGTAACGCTTGCCTTTGCAAGTCTCGCAAGGAATATGGACATCTGGAAGAAAATCCATTTCTACCAATTTCATGCCCGCTCCCTCACATTCCTCACATCGACCTCCTTTCACATTGAAAGAAAATCTTCCTGGTTTATACCCGCGAATTTTTGATTCCGGAAGCTCAGTAAACAGGGTTCGAATATCTGAAAACATGCCGGTATAGGTAGCTGGATTAGATCTAGGAGTTCGTCCTATGGGGCTTTGATCCACTTCAATCACCTTATCCAATTGCTTTAACCCTTCTACGCACTCAAAAGGCATAGGTTCTTTTTTAGCATGATAAAACTCTCTGTTGAGAATAGGAAAAAGCGTTTCGTGAATCAATGTACTTTTTCCACTGCCCGACACCCCTGTTACTACAATCAACGTTCCCAGTGGAAAGTCTACCTGAACATTTTTCAAATTGTTGCCGCAAGCACCTTTCAAAACCAGTCGTTCTCCAGTACCCACCCTTCGAGCACTAGGAATAGCTAATCCCAGCTTTCCTTGAAGGTAGCGTGCCGTCACCGAATCAGATTGCAAAAGTTGCTTTGGAGTCCCAGCCGCTACTACATGCCCCCCATGCCTTCCAGCTCCCGGGCCCATATCTACGATGTAGTCCGACTCCAGCATCATGTCCTTGTCGTGCTCAACCACCAGCACAGAGTTGCCCAAATCTCGAAGTCGCTTCAAGGCCTGGATCAATTTCACATTGTCTCGTTGATGGAGACCAATGCTGGGTTCATCCAAAATATAAAGTACCCCAACCAGCTGCGTACCAATCTGCGTAGCCAAGCGGATACGCTGTGCCTCTCCCCCTGAAAGAGTGCGCAAGGGTCTGTTCAAGGAGAGGTAATCCAATCCGATATCCATCAAAAACCCAATTCGTTTTCGAATTTCTTTCAGCACCTCAGTACCTATTCGTTGCTGCTTCTCGCTCAGTCGCTCCTCTAAACCTTCAAACCAATTTGCCAGCCCTTGAATATCTAGCATTGCCAACTCCCCGATATGGGTACCGTCCAATTTAATGTGGAGAGACTCTTTTTTGAGACGGTAGCCCTGGCATTCTGGACAAGTCTTGGAAATAGTAAATTCTGCCACCCAGTCCTGAATTTTATCGGAACTACCTTCTTGGTATTTTTGAAGGAAATTAACAATCCCCTCAAAAGTTGTATTCCATTGAGTTCCTGGATACTTCACCGAATCCACCGCCACCTCAATCTTATCTCCGTACAACAAAACATCAATGACTTCTTCTGGAAGATCCTTAATCGGGGTACTCAAGCTACATTTGTAGTGCTTGAGTAACGCTTCAATTTTTTTAAAAATCCAAATATCCCGGTACTCTCCAAGTGGAGCAATTCCTCCACGAGTAATACTTAAAGTGGGATCTGGAAATATACTTTCTCGGGTTATTTCTTCAATTACACCTAGACCATTACAGCTAGGGCAAGCCCCATAAGGAGAGTTGAAGGAAAAACTATTTGGAGCAGGTTCCTCGTAAGAGAGACCTGTTTCTGGATCCATCAAATACTTCGAAAAATAATGGATTTCTCCGCTCTCCTCACGCACCATCAACACCCCTTTTCCGTGTTGCAATGCTGATTTTAGGGATTGAGCGATTCGAAAACGATCGCTCTCTTCCGCCACAATTCGGTCAATAACTATTTCCACATCGTGAATCTTGTAGCGATCTAATTGCATTTTTGGTGCAACTTCTAGAACAACTCCATCCACGCGGACTTTGGAAAATCCAAGCTTACGTACCTGCTCAAATAGCTCACGGTAATGGCCCTTCCTCCCTTTGACTACTGGTGCCAAGAGATACAATTTCTTCCCTGCAAATTTGGTCACAAGCTGATCCAAAATCTGATCTTCTGTCTGTCGAATCATCAGTTTACCCGTATGGTAGGAATAAGCTTCACCAGCCCTGGCAAATAAAAGACGCATGAAATCGTAGATTTCGGTGACCGTACCTACTGTAGATCGAGGATTTTTAGAAGTAGTTTTTTGCTCAATAGCAATGACTGGAGAAAGTCCATTAATTTTATCCACATCAGGACGCTCCATTCCGCCAAGGAAAGATCTTGCATACGCAGAAAAACTCTCCATGTACCGCCGCTGTCCCTCAGCATAAATAGTGTCAAAGGCTAAAGAACTCTTCCCACTGCCACTCAATCCAGTGACCACCACTACCTTATTACGTGGAATCTTCAGATCTATATCTTTCAAATTGTGCTCTCTAGCACCAAAAATCTCTATGAATTCTTCCTGTACCGCAGGCTGTTGGCTCATGTGTTAGCAAAAATTAGGAAACGGTGAAAGTACAATTTTTTTAACGAATGGGAAACCGACAAGGAGAGGAACACTGCAGGAAATACTTAAACCGAAAAAGGGCACAGTCCAACTCTGGACGTTGCCTTCGACTCTTTTTCCACTTCTACCCAAGCCGCCGGCTGGTAATAAAAATTGGGAGAAAGCACTTGATTATCCCATTCTTGATGAAATACCCCCAAGGTTGAGCTCGCCGCTGGGGGAACAATCCATGCCCAGTCTGCTTGCACCTTCCTACCTTTAGATTCTTCCTGTTTACAAAACTCCAGAAATTGATCTGACGCGGTATGATGATCGACCAATACAACCCCTTGAGCTTGAAAAGAATGGAGCACCGCTTCCTGAAGTACTAGTAAGGCTTTGTCTTTCCAAAGTGATTTTACCTGTCGCGTATTCAACTTCAGTTTTTTTGCAATTACAGGCAGCCTATTGTATCTCCCTACATCCCCCAAGTTCCTAGCAGCAATTTCTGTTAACATGTACCATCCATTAAATGGTGCACAAGGAAAAGATATTCCTCCAATTTCCAGGCGCATATCTGAGATCACTGGTACTGCATACCACTGAAGCTCAAGTTCTTGAAACCAGGGGTAGTCTGGATGGGTTAAATTTACCCGAAGCACTTTATCTTCTGGGATCGTAAACCATTGGACCGGTTCTTCCTTACGTTGGATCAATAATGGCAACAGGTCAAAATTTGTTCCCTTTCCCTTCCATCCCAAAGACTGGCAATACTTGGTAAATTCGATGGAGTCCGGATCACCAAGTAGCTCCCCATTGGGCAAGGAATAACCTGCAAACCGAATCAACTGCTTATTTAAAATTCGAAATTGGCAATTGCCTTCTTCTTTGGTCGCATACACCGAAAGCGTAGATCGGATTTTCCCCCCTTGTGTTGCGAATTCCAAATGCTCCATGGCATCGGCAAATACTTCTTCCACTGTGGTGAGGCTTCTCCTATCTCTGACTTTTAACGTCTTCCAAAATAGCCTACCCAGGCATCTATTGCTATTTCTCCAAGCCAACTTTCCCCCAAAAGCAAGCTCCTTAGTGGTCAGTCTATACGTACCGGTACGTTCAATCTCAGCTTGCACAAGCTCCAATCTATTTTCTAAACCCAACTCTTTAGATTCGGAATAATAGTGATTTAAAAACGCTTGGGCTTGATCAAAGAGGGAAGAATTACGCATACTACTGGTAAAAAGAGGTCTATTGGGGCGATGAAAGCCAAGATTACTTGGTTCGGATTGAGAGGTGAGGAGGGTGGTAGTGGGAACTCTTTTTTTGGTGTTGATTAAACTTTAAAGAACAAACTCCCAACAGAAAGAAGTAGTTTCGTTTTTTCTCATTTTTTTACATCAGGCAAGCAACCCGTTCTTTTTCCTTGCCCCTCCAACTACCTTATCTCTGATTAGTCGCTTTGCTTTTGCGATTTAAGGAAAGAAATACGGAGAAGGAAGACATGGGATACGCTTCTGAGTTGGCTAGGGATTTATTCCTTTCATCAAGCCTAAAATTTCATTTAAAAACTCACGAGAATTGGAAAGTCGAGGAATTTTATGCTGTCCTCCTAACTTGCCTTTTTTTGCCAACCACGACTCAAATAGTCCCAATGGCGCAGCATGGAGGTGAAGCCGCTGGAGAGCCAAATTTTTATACCTTTTGGCATCGTAATCTGAGTTCAATTGGCGGAGGCGTGCATCCAACTTCTCTGCAAAATCCTCTAAACTTACTGGGGCAGAATTGAACTCTACCACCCATTCGTGGGCTCCCTTGGACTTTCCTCCTTCAAAATAGATAGGAGCAGCCGTAAAATTGACAATGGTGGCTCCTGTCAACTCACAAGCATAAGCAATGGCTGCTTCTGCATTCTCTACAATTACTTCCTCTCCAAAAGCATTGATGAAGTGTTTCGTTCTTCCTGAAATCCGAAATCTATACGGGCAAGCAGATGTGAATTTGATCGTATCTCCAATTTTATACCGCCACAATCCCCCATTCGTAGAAATGACAAGTGCATAATTTTTTCCAACCTCAACCCCTTCCAAAGGAACTACCTTGGGATTGGTTTTATCCAAATCCTCCGTTGGAATAAACTCATAAAAAATACCATAATCCAACAACAGAAGCAGCTCATCTGAATCTGGCAGGTCCTGCATCCCAAAAAATCCCTCAGAAGCATTGTAAGTCTCCATGTACCGCATCTTCTCCGAAGGAATCAGTTGCCTGAATAAATTTCGGTAGGGTCCAAATGCCACTGCCCCATGGAAAAACACCTCCAAATTGGGCCAGACCTCTAAAATATGAGTGGCTTTTTTTAGTTCAAGGATTCGTTGCAGCAAGACCAGGGTCCAAGTGGGTACTCCGGCGATAGAAGTAACATTTTCATCCATGGTTTCACGGGCCATACGCTCAATCTTGGCTTCCCAATCAGACATCAGGGCCGTTTCCAAAGAAGGTGTACGTACAAATTGAGCCCAGATAGGAAGGTTGTGCATGATCAAGGCAGAGACATCACCAGCACGAGCATTCCCTTTGGAATGAAGCGGTTCCTTTTCAAGTGTTCCTCCAATGGACAAACTCTTTCCCGTAAAGATTTTGGTGTCAGGAAAATTATTCACATAAAGGGAAACCATGTCTTTTCCTCCCTTGTAGTGACATTCCTCCAAACTTTCTTCAGATACAGGGATGTACTTGCTCCGCCCCGCCGTGGTTCCTGAGGATTTGGCAAACCATTGAATGGAAGAAGGCCAAAATACCTGTTGCTTTCCTTTGATGGTTTTTTCAAAGTAGGAGCTAAATGACTCGTAATCAGAAAGCGGTACCCTAGAGGCAAACTCATCGTAAGTGCTGATACGATTAAACTGGTAGAGCTTGCCTATCTCGGTATTTTTTGCTGCTTCTAATAAGTCAAATAGGGCGGTTTGCTGTACCAAGTGAGGGTCTTGCTTAAACTTGTCAATTTGACCCAACCGGCTTTTAAAAATCCAAGTCAGAAAACTATTGAGCACTTCCATTTAGGAAAAATTTTTACGTTTCAACTCAAATTGAGTTCCCAGATACACCTTTCGTACTTGCTCGTCTGCCGCTAATTCCTCAGCTGTACCAGCTTTAAGCAAGCGACCTTCAAACATTAAGTACGCACGGTCTGTGATTGAAAGAGTTTCATTCACATTGTGGTCGGTAATTAATATTCCAATATTTTTTGTTTTTAGCTTGGCGACAATAGTTTGAATCTCCTCAACAGCAATAGGATCCACTCCCGCAAAAGGTTCATCTAGGAGCACAAACTTAGGGTCTACAGCCAAGGCTCTGGCAATTTCTGTACGTCGTCGCTCTCCCCCAGAGAGCACCATCCCCAAGTTTTTCCGTACGTGGGTCAAGCTAAACTCTTCCAAGAGGCTCTCCATTTTTTCCTTCTGCTGCGCCTTGGAAAGTATCGTCATCTCCAACACAGCCAAAATATTTTCTTCCACCGATAGCTTGCGAAATACAGACGCTTCTTGGGCCAGGTAGCCTATGCCCAACTTCGCACGTTTGTACATTGGAAGAGTCGTAATGTCTTGTTCTTCCAAAAAAATCTTTCCCGAATTCGGCTGAACAAGGCCTACAATCATGTAAAACGAAGTCGTTTTACCCGCACCATTTGGCCCCAAAAGCCCTACAATTTCTCCCTGGGATACCTGTACTGAAATGTCGTTGACCACAGATCGGCCTTTGTATATTTTTAGAAGGTGCTCAGCTCGGAGGATCATATCAGTCAAATTTGATGTCTTTCACGTAGAGTTGCAAACTACTTTTGTCACGAAAGAAATTTTCGCGCATTTCTACCACAAGATCAAACCGCATCTTACCACGCAGCATATTGACGGTAGTTAAGTCAGGATCTTTGGTTCGGTCTGCCATACCAAAGCCTAAGCAAACAGGCGTAGTAACCTGCCCGTCCTGCATGATTTTGAAACGCAGGTGCTTGTCTTTGAGGACGGTAACTTCCTCGGCATATACATTTTGAATTCGAAATACCGGCTCTGTATTGCCCGGCCCAAAAGGTGCCATCTGTTTGAGAATATTGTAAAACTTATAGTTGATCTGATCCAAAAGCAATACATCATCCACCTCAATCACGGGCTTGAGGTGGATAGCTTCAATGCGGCTACGTACGACCTCTTCAAATTTCTTCTGAAATGCGGGCACATTCTTTACATCTAAGGTCAATCCAGCTGCATATTTATGCCCTCCAAACTGATCCAGTAAATCCGAACATTCCGCAATAGCCTCGTAAATGTCAAAGTCTACAACAGAACGTGCACTTCCTGTAGCCTTGTTGTTGGATTCGGTAAGGATAATTGTCGGTCGGTAGTATTTTTCGATGCATCGACTAGCTACTATGCCTATCACCCCCTTATGCCAATCTTGTTTGAATAAAACTGTTGCATTGAGCGGGCCTTCTACCTCCTGCAGTGCCAACATTTCAAAAGCCTCCTTGGTGATGTGTTCGTCAAAATTCCTCCTAGTTGCATTCACCTCATCCACCAACTTTGCCCGATCAATGGCTTCATCCAAGGTAGGGGCTATCAGTAGCGCCACAGATGCTTTAGCATGCTCTAGTCGGCCAGAGGCATTGATTCGAGGGCCAATCTTAAAAACTATGTCAGAAATTTGTATTTCTTTCTCAATTTTTGAAAGTAAAAGCAATGCCTTCAACCCTGGCCTTGGGGCATTGTTTATTCGATCAAGGCCATAAAATCCCAAAATCCGATTTTCACCGGTGATGGGAACGATATCGGCAGCTATACTCACAGCAACCAAATCCAAATAGGTATACAAACTGGACTCTTCCATCCCGCTTGCCTTGGCATATGCCTGAATCAACTTAAACCCAACCCCGCAGCCACTCAGCTCCTTGTAGGGATAGGTGCAGTCGTCTCGCTTTGGATCAAGTACTGCTATTGCTTTTGGAAGTTCATCTCCCGGGGTGTGGTGATCACAAATGATAAAATCTACCCCCAACTCAGTTCCCAACTTCACTTTTTCAATTGCTTTGATTCCACAGTCAAGTGCCACCACCAAAGAAAAGCCATTCTCTGCAGCAAAACGAACACCAGCTTCTGAAATCCCATATCCTTCCTTGTACCGATCTGGAATGTAAAAATCAACGTGAGGGTAAAAGCCTTTCAAAAACTCATAGACTAACGCCACCGCAGTAGTACCGTCTACATCGTAATCCCCATAAACTAATATTCGCTCTTGATTGGTGATACTCTGCTGTAACCGCTTTACCGCTGCATCCATATCTTGGAGCAAAAAGGGGTCGTGAAGTAGGTTGAGACTGGGGCGGAAATAATCTTTTGCCTGCTCAAAATTCGCCACCCCTCTATTGATCAACATATTTGCTAAAGTGGCGTTCACATTAATATCCCTGCTCAATTTTTCAATTGCTGCTTGTGCTGTTTTTGGCTTTTGTTTCCAGACGTACTCCATAAGGTAATATTACAAGTAATTCCGCAGCAAATTGAAGACTTAAGAGAGATCCCTTCTTTTAGCGGGAATTCATCCAAAAGGTTTCCTAGAAAACTTACCCCCCCTTCCGAAAGGACCACCAAAGTCCAGCTGGAAAAACCAAGGCCCTTAATTTCAACGCATTTTTCTGTGAAAAGGTCAGCTGGGTATCTAGGTGTATTTTTCTATACCACCAGGATGCAGCCCAACAATGACCGACTACTACTACAAATAATATCAGATAGACAATTAATTCAGTCATCCTAGTTTTTTTGAAATTCCAATGCCGCCCAGTTGTCTTTAATCGATTGAGTTGTCAAACGAAGCCCATTCAATGAGGCAGCCTGATTCAAATCATCGATATCTTCTGAATAAAATCCACTCAAGAGTAGAATTCCATGAGGAGCCAATAAACTCGTATAGATCGCTAACTCGTCCAGCAACACGTTTTTATTGATATTCGCCAAAATAAGTTCATAGGGTCCTTTTGGATTTACCTCCCGGATCGTGCCAAGCCCCATTTGGGTACTGAGTCCATTCAACTCAAAATTTTCATTCCCATTGTCCACGCACCAGGAATCAATATCAAAAGCTTCTACCTCATTGGCACCGAGTAAGTGGGCCATAATTGCTAAGATGCCTGTTCCTGAACCTACATCCAACACCCGCTTACCTTGATGATCAATTTTGCCTTGCAGGGAAAGTAATTGAAAGGTAGTGGCATGGTGACCCGTACCAAATGACATTTTGGGGTTGATCACAATTTCATACTGGAAGCCTGGTTGAGGGGAATGAAAAGAGGCCCGCACATAGACCAATTTGCCTACTTCGATTGGATCGTAGTTTTTTTCCCACTCCTCGTTCCAATTCACTTTAGGCAGGATCCCTTCCACCACGGTGAGTGCTGCAGATTCACGGTAGGTAGAGATAACTTCATCAAAGGAGTCTCTGGAAAACTGTTCTTGAAGCGCATACCCTTCTATACCCGTTTCAGTTTCCAAAAATGAATCAAACCCAATTGCAGCAAGCTCAGCAATTAAGATTTCCCGGTACTCTTCCAGACAGGTAAGGGTCACTTGTACGTATTCCATCTTTAATTCAAATAAGCTCTAGCTAGTGAAGTCTAAAGCAGGTTCAAAAAGATCCGCACTAGGCGGATCTTCAAATTAAAATGACTTGATAATTTCAATAAAGTCACGGGATTTGAGAGAAGCGCCTCCAATCAAGCCTCCATCTACATCGGGCTTACCAAAGAGTTCTTTTGCATTCCCCGGATTGGCAGAACCCCCGTACAAGAGGGAGGTTTGAGCGGCTAAATCAGCCCCATATTTACTCGCCAAATGAGCTCGAAGGGCAGCATGCATTTCTTGGGCTTGTTCAGCAGTAGCTGTCTTACCCGTTCCAATAGCCCAGATGGGTTCGTAAGCAATCACCACCTTTGCAAACTCCTCGGGGGAAAGGTGAAATAAACTGGCTGTCAGCTGTGCTTTAACAGTTTCCTCCTGGGTACCTGCCTCACGAATTTCCAAAGATTCCCCGCAACAAAAGATGGGAGTCAATCCATGAGCCAAAGCTTGGTTGACCTTGGTGGCTAAAAGGGCATGGTCCTCTTTGAAATATTCTCTCCGCTCCGAATGTCCCACAATCACATAGGACACACCAAAGGAAGCTAAGATCTTAGCAGAAACCTCTCCGGTGTATGCTCCCCCTTCCTTATCCGAGCAATTTTGTGCTCCCACTGCTATCCCTACTGTATCTCCTACCAATTTATTCACTGCATACAAATGTGGATAGGGAGGGTTGAGTACGACTGTAACATCTTGAATTGCTTCGTCTTTGTACATCTGAACGATCTCGCTGGTAAGCTGCTGCCCTTCTTCAAAGGTGAGGTTCATCTTCCAATTGCCGGCTACGATTTTCTTTCTCATAAGGAGGAATCTATTTTTTAGGTTTGAATAAACTTGAGCAAAAAGTAATTTGCTTCAAAATTACCAAAAATGTCCACTTGGGGAAGAAATAACGGAGAGCAGACACCAAAAAAGAATTGGAGCCTGGTAGAAGCACGGGGGAAAATGGAAACTTTCTGCTCTTATCAGGAACGCTGTCCTTGGGAACTTCGACGCAAACTTTTTGAAAAAGGTATCCAGGGAGAGGCTATAGAGACAATTCTTGGCGAATTAGCTGCAAGTGGCTTTGTAGATGAGGAACGCTTTGCACGAGCTTATGCTCGAGGAAAATTTCGAATTAAACGATGGGGCAGAAATCGGATCCGACAAGAACTGAAACTTCGAGACATCAGTGCTTCCATAATTCAAAAAGGCCTTTCCGAAATTGAAGGGGAAGAATATTTTGCTTTGCTTGAGCGAGAGGCAGAAAAAAAATGGGAAAAAACAAAGGAAGCAGATGCCTACAAAAAAAGGTACCTCGTAACGAAGTACCTCCTAAGTAAGGGGTTTGAATCAGATCTCATTCAAGAAGCCTTGGCTTCTTTAACTACAAAAACAAACGAGTAAAATTACCAACTTCCACCTGCTCCCCCTCCTCCAAAGGAACCTCCTCCAAATCCTCCGAAAGATCCTCCCCCAGAAGAAAAATCTCCAAAACCTCCTCCACCTCTTCCTCCACCACCTTTCAGCATGTTGGCAAGCAGGATTGAGGTCCAAATATCCACTCCACCTCCACGGCCGCCCATGTGGTTATTATTGTCCTTCCTGTTTTTTAATAAGGGAAGGATAATGAAAATGAAAATAAGAAACATGATCAAAAACCCTGCTCCTCCAGCATTTCCGTCCGAGAGAACTTCATCCGCCTTGTACTCCCCTGAAGCGAGCTTAACGATCATATCCGTTGCCTGATCCAGCCCTTCGTAATAGGCCTCCATCTTGAAGTTGGGAAGGATTATATTGGTGACAATCCGCTTTGCTAAAGCATCTGGAATAGCCCCCTCCATTCCTCGACCAGTAGCAATAAAGATTTTTCGGTCTTCCATTGCTGCCAAGATGAGGATGCCATTGTCTTTCCCTTTTCCTCCAATTCCCCATTTTTCTCCCAATTGAAAGGCATAGTCTGCAATGTCGTAAGGACCTACTGAACGCAAAAGTACAATGGAGACCTGCGTAGATGTGCTGTCCGAGTAGGCTACGAGTTTTTGTTCAAGTTGCCCTACCTGTGTAGCACTGAGGGTAGATGTAAAATCCGTAACTAATCGAGGAGGATTGGGTACCGCTGGAAAATCCTGGGCAAAGCCAAGGCCAACTTGAAATAAGAAAATAAAAAAAATTAAAGGCTTAAATGCCAAAGGATACCTCATCAGATAATTCATTTTGGTCGTTTTGGGAATCAAAAGGAAAGTGTGCTTTTAGCTGCTCCCCAGCATGATGGATGCCTTCAATCAGGCCTTCGGTAAACTTTCCTTGGCGGAAAAAATCCGCCATTAGGTCTTTGGTGCTTTCCCAGAAATTTCCAGGCACCACTGCATTGATGCCCGCATCTCCTAGAATAGCAAATTTTCGGTCTTCTACTGCCAAATAAACCAAGACTCCATTCCTTTCTTTGGTCTGGTACATTTTGAGGGTTTCAAAAACCTGAGCAGCTCGATCTAAGACCGACCCCTTGCAGCGACTTTCGATGTGTACTTGAATTTCTCCAGAGGTTTGAGTTTCTGCTGCTTTGATCGCCGCAACTATCTGTGCTTTTTGCTCTGGAGAGAATAACTTAACTGCCATCGGCTTAAAATTGAACGGTAGGAGCATTTTCAGCACCTGCTACAGCCTCAAAATAGCCTTTTCCTTCAAATCCATACCATCCCGCAAATAGGTTGTTCGGGAAGGTTCTCAAGGTAGTATTGTAGCCTTTTACAGTTTCATTGAAATTTCTACGAGCTACCGCAATTCTGTTTTCTGTCCCTTCGAGCTGAGCCTGCAATTCCAAGAAATTTTGGTTTGCCTTGAGGTCGGGGTATTTCTCAACAGTTACAAGCAAACGACTCAATGCGCCAGAAAGTTGATCTTGTGCTTGCTGGAACTGGGCTAAATTCTCTGAAGTCAAGTTACTCGGATCAATTTGCATGGAAGTAGCCTTTGCTCTAGCCTCGACTACTCCTGTCAACGTTTCCTGTTCAAAATCTGCATATCCCTTGACGGTATTCACTAGGTTAGGAATCAGATCGGCACGTCTTTGGTACTGGGTTTGTACCTCAGCCCATTGCCCATTAATTCCTTCCTCTAATTGTACAAACTGGTTGTATGCTCCTACTGCTTTGGCGTAAATAAAAATGCCTAGAACGGCAAGAATTGCTACTGGAATTAAGATGTTTTTCATGTTGATTGTGGATTAAATTGAAGAGTTACACGAAATTCTGCTCCTAGATGTTGTCTTCAAAGTTCAAAGTTACCCAAATTTTCTTTCCCTCCCGAAAAAATCAAATCTGCTTTTTCAATAAGAACTGAACACTAAAATCTTGAAAAATACGAGACCCGGCCTGAGAATACCGCCGCAACTCCAGTTGAATTTCCCTTCCCTCCTCAGAGCGAAGTAGTTTGACCAATTGATCCATTTCCCAATACAAGATGGGTACAGAATTAATACTTAAAATTTCATCAAAAGGCAAAACTCCTGCCTGCTGTGCTGGAGAGCCCTCTCGTACATCGCCAATTACCAAACGCTTTTCCTGTGTTAGCAATTTTTTGACTACCAGTCCACTCATATCAAATTCAAAAGGTTGATAGAAGGAGGTATTTCTCTTTAAATAATACTGATTCTTTGGGTAATCTAGGACTAAGGTAGTTCGTCCCAAGACCTCTGCCCCCAAACTTCCAATCCGTCCACTTTCGACCAATTGAGCACTAAAAGGGGTGACTTCTGGATAAGAAGTAAGCACCTCGGTGAAGGGTAAACCCCGAATCGAGAGTCTTTCCACACGGCCAATAAACCCATACAGGACGCCTCCCAAAGACTGCCCCAGTTGCGTTTCTATCCGTTGATCGGGTAGTTTGATTGCAGTAGCCGTTTCCCGATTCAATAACAAACCATGGTTTGCCCCAGTGTCTAGCAGCACCTTTCCCCTTAATTTTTGACCTCCCTGCTGCCTCACCTTTACCTCCAAGTAGGCTTTTCCCTCCTGAATCCTCAATACTCCCCTACGGAAAAATGGGGCTCTCCAACCTGAGTTTTCTGGTGGATAAAAAGTCATTTCAGACCGATTGTAGTCAATTTTGACTGCATTGTGCCTAAAAAACTCGTAGCCCAATATGCCAAACACAGGAACCCCTATTACAGATTCTAACTCCAAAAAATCATCCTCCAAAACCAATAAACTTTGAAGCTGTCCTACTACTGGTCCTAAATCTAAGGTGTTGATTGGGGATACCTGTGCCCAAACAGTGGTACTCCCGTCTGCCCCCACCATTCCCACACGCCTTGTAAAAGCTAAACCCAACGAGTCACCCAAAGACTTACTAAACAACAGGTTTGCCTTTACACCTGTATCCAGTAAAAAGTAAATCGGCGGGTGCCCATTTATAGCAACCGGTAAAAGAATGAGGCTATTCGAGGATAAAAAAGGTAGCTTCACCTTTTTTGATGTTCCCTCACTAAAAAATCCAGGCACCTGAGCTCGAAGAGCAGATCCCAACAGAAAAAAAATAAACACAAATAGCGCTCTTTTCATCATCCTCTACACCAATCATTCCCATTAAGTTACGGAGTTTTAGCACCTAGGTTCAAACAATTTTTCAAGAATTTTATATACCAACAGGCCCCGCTTGACAAAACCTAAACAAAACCCGACCTTTAATTCACAACTTACCCATAAGATGGCTGAACCCACACTACTAGAAAAAGCAAAACAAATTTTTGAGAAGTTCCTTCTTCGTCAAGGAAGCAGAAAAACCCCAGAGCGGTATTCTGTTTTGGAAGAGCTTTACCTCCTCCATGAAGATGAACACATCGATGTGGAGGGACTTTTTCTCAAAATGAGAAATAAAGGCTATACCATTAGCCGCGCCACCATTTACAATACCCTAGACTTACTCGTAGAAAGCGGCCTTGCCGTCAAGCACCAATTCAAAGATAAAGTAGCCCTTTACGAGCAGGCACTGACCTATACCCACCACGATCACCATGTGTGCAACCAGTGCCAACGAATACGCGAATTTTCCGATCCAAGACTCACTGAAATTAAAGAAACCATGAGTCGAGAATTTGCCTCAACCATGTCAAGCCATGCTTTAGTGCTTTATGGGGACTGCCAACTCAAGGATTGTGTGCACATGAATGCCACTCCTACTTTCTAAAAACCCTTCTGTAAATTGGCTTTCGGTACCAAAACTGTAGCCATAATAAGGGGTATAAGAGGGGAGTCAGCCAGAAAAAAACTCCCTCAAAATCGATTTCATCTGAAATAATACTTCCACTAGGTCTTGCCAAAATGCGGTGGCAATGCCTCCACCTTCCCAAAAAAAAGGGGAGGACAATGCCCTCGTCTACAAAACAAAATTCCTGTGCATCCAAATGGTCTTCAGTGATTTTACTTGTCCATTTTTGCTTGAAAAAAATAAAGTTTAACTCCAAATCTACAAGGTCTCCAGCCCTGCAACCATCAAAACGAAGCACCTTCACCGGCGGAAAAGGGGGGGCCAACTTGGCAAATAGGGCTTCTGTAAAGCCTTCTTTTACCTCTAGATGAGTACTTTCCACGGCAGTTTGAAGCAGAAGTCGCATCAGAAGCTGAGTACAAAAAGTAAAAACAAAACCAGCCAAATTGCATCCATAAATTGCCAATAAACGGTAAATAAACGAATGCGAAGTTTTTCAAATGGATTTTTCGTCCACACGAGCTTCCGAATAGCATCCTGCTCAATTTTTCGAAGTTCAAGCAATAAAATCACCGCAAAAACCATCGCTCCAAATAGGTGGATCACATGGATTCCGGATAAGACATAGAGGAAAGAGCCACTGGGTAGGCCTGTAAAATTAATCCCTTTGTCAGTCAACTCAATCCAACCTAATACTTGAAAACCCATAAAAAGGATCCCTAACCCAAAGGTCATTTGAAGAGAACGGTACAACTTGGCACTATTTTCTTCTTGATAATGAAGGCGCATTTTTACTGCAGTATAACCAGAAAGTACCAATAGAAAAGTCGACACCGAGAAAGCGAAGGGCATCTGCTCATTTAATCCTTGTAAGTACTGCCGCCCAGAAAAAAGGAAAGCCAAGGCTAAAAACAAAAAAATTAGTCCACTTCCAACCATGGCTAAGTATAGCAACATTTCATAAGGATGAAGATTTTCTAGCCGCTGCAGCCAGGTTTTTGGAGGGAGTGCTTGTCTCATTGCTTTAAAAAACATTTTGGTAGACTCTTAGTTCAAAAAATGTCAAATTCCTTTGCAATTCAACGGAATCGCTCAAAAAAGCCTAGATTTGCCCCCTCCCAACCCTAAAACCAAGCCCCCAGTGGACAGACCTTCTTTTCTATCCATTTACCAGTCGGACCCAATTTTTCAGACACTTGCACATCAACTAAGTGAAGACAAGCCTTTTCAACTCCAAGTAAAAGGCCTTTCGGGGAGCTTGGATTCGGTGCTATTGGCTTCGTATTTTGAAAAACACGGAGGATTTCATTTGGTCATTGCGCAAGACAAAGAAGAAGCTGCCTACCTAAATTCCGATTTACAAAATTTACTAGCCGGCCAAAACCACAGTATTTTTCCGAGTAGCTACAAGCGTCCCTATCAATACGAAGAAGTGGACAACGCCAATGTCCTACAAAGAGCAGAACTACTCAATCAACTCCTAGAAACCAAAGACAGCTCACGCATCGTCATCACCTACCCTGAAGCCCTGTATGAAAAGGTGGTCAATAAGCGTGCCCTTGTAGAAAATACATTTACTGCGAAAGTGGGGGAAGGGGTTGACCTTGAATTTGTAACCGAAATTCTTTCTTCCTATGATTTTGAGCGAACTGACTTTGTTTACGAGCCCGGACAGTTTGCAATACGAGGGGGGATTTTGGATGTCTTTTCCTTCAGCAATGAATTTCCATACCGCCTGGAGTTGTTTGGAAAAGAAATAGAAAGTATCCGAACGTTCGACCCAGAAACCCAGCTTTCCCTCCAGACGGTTCCCTTCATTTCTTTGATTCCAAACGTACAAACCCGGCTGCTTCAGGAGGTTCGTCAATCTTTCTTGAGTTTTTTACCCGAGCGAGCTATCCTTTGGATCAAAGACTACCAGCTCACACTTGATGTTATGGATGAGTGCTATCTGAAGGCAGTACAGGCATTTGCACTGCTCTCGGGAGGAAGCAAATCAGGTGCGCTAGTCCTACAGCCCGAACAGGTTTTTGAACAGGGATTTCAATTTACCGATGCTGCAAAAGAATTTTCTGTGGTCGAGTTTGGCCGGCAATTTTACCTGAAAAATGCTGTCAAAATAACCTGGGAAAGTCAGCCACAGCCTTCTTTCAATAAGAATTTTGACCTGCTCGTGAATCAATTGGGGGACAATGAAAAGGCGGGATACCTCAATCTGATTACTGCAGAAAATGAAAAACAGATTGACCGATTACAAGGCATTTTCCAAGAGTTAGACCCCACTTTACAGGTACAAAGCATGCTACTCAGCCTCCGGGAAGGTTTTGTGGACAAGCAGTCCAAAATTGCCTGCTACACCGACCACCAGCTATTTGAACGCTTTCATCGCTACAAATCCAAAAGTAAATCCACTGCTTCCAAAGCACTTACCCTCAAAGAAATCAAGGCACTACATCCCGGAGACTATGTAGTCCACGTAGATTACGGAGTGGGGCGATTTGCAGGCTTAGAAAAAGTAGATGTCAATGGCAAAATGCAAGAGGCTGTTCGGCTGATTTTTCGAGATGATGACCTCCTCTATGTCAACATCCACTCCCTACACAAAATTTCCAAGTATTCTGGACAGGAAGGACATGCTCCCTCTATGTCTAAATTAGGTTCCCCAGACTGGGAAAACAAAAAAGCACGTGTCAAAAAACAAGTAAAAGACATTGCCAAAGACCTGATTGCTTTGTATGCCAAACGCAGGTCTGCCCCAGGTTTTGCTTTTTCTCGAGATTCTGTGCTGCAAATAGAACTGGAATCTTCCTTTTTGTACGAAGACACCCCAGACCAAGCTGCAGCCACTGCAGATGTAAAAGCAGATATGGAAAAAAGCTATCCCATGGACCGACTCGTATGTGGAGATGTGGGTTTTGGAAAAACAGAGGTAGCCATCCGGGCAGCCTTCAAAGCTGTCAACGACAGAAAGCAAGTAGCCATCCTAGTCCCTACTACGATTTTGGCCATGCAACACTTTCAAACACTGCAGGAGCGCCTTGAAAATTTTCCTGTTAAAGTAGATTATTTGAATCGATTCCGATCGGCCAAGGACATCAAAGGCATCAAAGAGCAGGTTGCTTCTGGGGAAATTGACATCCTAATTGGTACCCATAAAATCGTCGGAAAAGATATCACTTTCAAAGACCTAGGCTTGCTAATCATTGACGAGGAACAAAAGTTTGGGGTTAAGGTAAAAGACCAACTCAAAAACCTTCGTGTCAATGTAGATGTCTTGACACTTACAGCTACGCCGATTCCTCGAACACTCCATTTTTCATTAATGGGCGCGCGCGACCTTTCAGTCATCGCCACTCCTCCACCCAATAGGCAGCCGGTGACAACGGAGGTACAAACTTTTGAAGAGGAAGTCATTCGAGATGCTATTTCTTATGAGCTAAGGCGAGGAGGGCAGGTGTTTTTTGTGCACAACCGCGTAGGTGAAATCGACAGCATTGCCAACCTCATCTTAAAATTGGTTCCCGACGCACGCGTCATCGGGGCCCATGGACAGATGGATGGGGATAAATTGGAAAAAATCATGGTGGACTTTATCCACCACCAGTACGATGTCTTGGTCTCCACCAACATCATTGAATCGGGATTAGATATCCCAAATGCCAATACCATTTTAATCAACCGAGCGCATATGTTTGGCCTTTCGGACCTTCACCAAATGCGGGGACGAGTAGGACGGAGCAACAAAAAAGCATTTTGCTACCTGCTCACTAGCCCCCTTTCTGGACTTACGGCTGAGGCGCGAAAGCGCCTTCAAACCCTGGAGGAATTTTCCGACTTGGGGGATGGTTTCAAGGTAGCCATGAAGGATCTGGATATCCGTGGGGCGGGAAACTTACTTGGTGCAGAGCAAAGTGGATTTATTACAGATCTCGGATTTGAAATGTACCATAAGATTTTAGATGAAGCTGTTCAAGAACTGAAAGAAACTGAATTTGCTGCCTTATTTGAGGATGACTTAAAAGAAAAGGTGGCTGTATTGGTGCAAGATTGTACGATAGAAACCGACCTAGAATTGCTCATCCCTGAGGGGTATGTGAGCAATATTAGCGAGCGCTTGGGGCTTTATTCTAAGTTGGACGGTTTAGAAAAAGAAGAAGACTTAATCCAGTTTGGGCAAATGCTTCAAGATCGCTTTGGCCCGCATCCACAGGCGGTACAGGACCTTATGGAAACAGTCCGGTTACGTTGGCAGGCAGAGGAATTGGGAATAGAAAAATTAGTTCTGAAGGCATCCCAAATGAAATGTTACCTCCTTCCCTCTAGCAAAGAGAGTTACTATACCTCCGCAATTTTTGGGAATGTGATGAAATTTGTGAAGCAGCATTCAAAGACTTGTAAAATAAAAGAACATAAAAATCGTTTAATTCTGAGTATTGATCAGGTGCTCCACATACAAAAGGCACAGCATTTGCTTAAAGAAATGAAAAATTCCAACTAACGAATTCTTTTGTAGTTTAATTAAAAGTTTTATTCGTTCATTAAAAGCAAAACTGTATAAGAAGTATCGGGAGTAAAAATAATAGTACTTTTGTAATGTGTGCCTGATTTAAGGCTATTCTCCTTAGCGTTTAAGGAGCATTACTCAACAAAATTAAAGTGGCTTTGGTGCTATGCATCTTGCCCTTGTATATTAGCAAAAGAAATAGACCAAAAACACACCATCTATGCGTCTAACCAATACTTGGAGGAACTGGGCCATTGCCTTTTTACTTGTGACAGTTACCTTTTTGTCCTCATGCCAGAAAAATAGTAGTTACGGCAGAAGATCTGCAAATGCTCCAGGAAAGCGTAGCGCCACCACCGGTGCTGATTTTTCCTTCGACGCAGACGATTCTACCCAGTTTTTTGTTGCAAAAAAGGCCGAACAAATCCCCGGTCCCAACTTACGATTGATTCAAGGTGGACGAGCTATTCTTGGCTCCCAAGAAGAAGATGTCATGGCATTTCGGGACAATTTAGAGCGTACCGTTTCCATTTCCACCTTCTGGATGGATGAAACAGAAATGACCAACAACGACTACAAGGAGTTTTTATTCGATATGAAAAAGCGGGTCAGCACTGATTCCATCCAAAAATTGGAGCCCTCTGAGAAAGTTTGGAGAGGAGCAATGACCTTCAACGACGTGTACGAGTCTTATTACTTTAGATTTCCTGGATTTAATTTTTATCCCGTAGCAGGGGTATCCTGGTCTCAAGCCAATGCCTATGCCAAATGGAGAACAGAATTTGTACAAAAACTGGAAGTTGAACGCCTAAAATTAGACTCTGCTCTCACTAGACCCCAGCTTATTGAACGAGGAGTAGTTATCGCAGAATTCAGACTTCCTACTGAATCCGAATGGGAATATGCAGCAAAAGCCATGATTGGTACCCAATACTTGGATGAAAATCAAGAATACGGACGGATCTACCCATGGGATGGTAGAGGCGTTCGAAACCCATACGATGGCAGAGGGAAGAAAGCGAGCAAGCAAGGCGATTTTCTTGCCAATTTTAAGCGTGGAAGGGGTGATTATGCCGGTATTGCGGGTAATGAAACTAACGATGGGGAGATTCTACCTACCAATGTGTATGACCTCCCTCCCAATGATTTTGGCTTATACAACATGGCTGGAAATATGAATGAGTGGGTATACGATGTGTATCGTCCCTTGTCCTATCAAGATGCAGATGATCTCAATCCGCTTCGAAAAGATGGAGTATACGACGATAAAAGCACCTATGGCACTTCCCTTTTAAATGACTCCATGCGCGTATACAAAGGAGGATCTTGGAGGGATGTTACCTATTGGCTTGCCCCTGGTGCCCGCCGTTTTATGCACCAAGACTCTTCCACCAATCACATTGGTTTTCGCTGTGCCATGGTTTCCATTGGTGCCAGAGGGAAGTAAGCACTATTGGAGGAATTCAAAAAGGCCCAACGGTTAGTTGAGCCTTTTTTTGTTCGTGAGAATTCCTAAATTTTATCGAAAGGCGTACCAATTTAGGTTCAATTCAAGTGCCTTCCTTCGAGGATCTACCCTTAAGTAAGAGGTACATAAAAGGAGATAGCACAAACCCT
>JALRIY010000109.1 GCA_023255285.1 Algoriphagus sp. | reverse complement strand
ATCCTTTTTTGAGCAGCATGGCAGTTCCATGCTCGTCCGGTATGGGTATCCAGAGCAAATCTTTCAAGAACTTCTCCAAGAGTACCCCGTGCAGGCTGTTTACACCAATCGTGATTACGAGCCCTACGCCGTGTCACGGGATAGTCAACTAGAAGCACTACTTAAAGAAAACCATTGTTCCTTCTTCTCCTTCAAGGACCAGGTCATTTTTGAACCCAACGAAATTGTCAATGGTTCGGGAGAATTTTACAAAGTCTTTACTCCCTACAGCAAAAACTGGTTGGAAAAATTCAGAACCACCCGGGTGCAACCACTCCCTACAGGCAACTGGAGCAACTTATTCCAAACTTCACCCCTACCACTTCTCTCGCTTTCGGATATGGGGTTTACTCGCTCTTCAATTGAAATTCCCAGTAGTGAATTAGACGAAGAGATTGTCCGTCACTACGAAGAACGTCGAAATTTCCCTGCACAGCGAGGGACCAGTAGATTGGGAATACACCTTCGATTTGGAACCCTTTCCATCCGCAAACTAGCCCTCAAGGCTGCCTCCCTTAATGCCACCTATTTAAATGAATTGATCTGGCGAGAATTTTATGCCATGATCCTCGGTAATGCCCCTCAGGTGGTCGACCGGGCTTTCAAGCCGCAGTACGACCGAATCCCATGGAGAAACAAGGAAGACGAATTTGAAGCCTGGTGTGCAGGCACTACCGGCTATCCCATCGTGGACGCAGGCATGCGGGAACTGAATGCTACCGGATTTATGCACAATCGCGTCAGAATGATTGCAGCCTCTTTTTTAACCAAACACTTGCTCATCGATTGGCGTTGGGGCGAGTCCTATTTTGCAAAGAAATTACTGGACTTCGAACTGGCCTCCAACAATGGAGGTTGGCAATGGGCAGCAGGGACCGGTACCGATGCGCAACCCTACTTCCGGGTATTCAACCCCGATTCCCAAACCGAAAAATTTGACAAAGATTTAGTCTACATTAAAAAATGGATTCCAGAATTAGAGACTACAGCCTATCCAAAACCAATTGTAGACCATAAATTTGCGCGGAATAGAGCTATAGAAACTTATAAAAAAGCGTTAACCCCATGAACATAGGAGATCGAGTCCGTGTCTTGCACGGAAAAGAAGAAGGCGTAATTCGCAAAGTTTCTGCAGGAGGAAGACTCGAAGTGGAAATTGAAGATGGATTCGTTATTCCAGTCCTGAAGTCTGAAGTTGTGCTGATCGCAGAAGCAGAAAAAAATTACTTTGGCCACACCCTGACTTCTATTGCAGACATCGAAACACCCCTTCCCATCTCAGCCCCAAAGGATCAAGGCCTTTACCTGGCATTCTTGCCCATCAACGACCAAAACTTGAGCCTTTACCTAATCAACGATAGCCCGAAAACCTATCTTGCCCACGCCTCCGAAGTATATGGCTCTAACCACCGAACCTTGTATGCAGGAACTCTTGGTGCTGGTGAAGTCAAAAAAATTGACGATAGACTCCTCAAGGAATTAGAAGAGTGGCCCTCGTTTTTACTGCGCTTTATCCCCATTCAAGCCAAATTGGAAAAAGCAATTCCTGCCTTTGAACGACAGTTTAAACTTAAGGCAACCCAATTTTTCAAGCATCTAAGTACGGCTCCGTTGCTCGGAAAAAAGGTGTACTTGTTTGCATTGGAACAAACCACGAGAGAACTGGATATTCGTGGATTGAATGCCGAACTCAACCCAGTCAGTTCCAGTCCTCCACCTACAAAAGTACCGGCTCCCCCAGCCTCCATCGACCTCCACATCGAGGCTATCCACCCGAAGCCGGATAGCTTGAGCAACTCCGAGAAGTTGCGAATACAATTGGAAGTTTTTGATAAAAATCTAAACCAGGCCATCGCGGTAGGGATGGACCAGATTACGTTTATCCATGGTATTGGCAACGGGGTACTTCGAAAAGAAATTCACAAGCGATTGAGTCAAATTGGAAATATTTCCTACTTTCAAGACACGCAGAAAGACCAATGGGGCTACGGTGCTACTTTGGTCAAAATTTCCTAAGAAGCTCACCCAATGAAATCCCCTGTATTTCAACTCTTTTCACACCAACACCAACAGGCAAAAGCCCTTTTTTTAGAATTAGGTAAGGAAATCAAATCTACCAAGGCAATTGCACTCTTAGAGCAATTGGAATTCTTAGAACTCTATTCTGAGCTGCTCGAAAAAATTCATTTTAAGGACAAAGAACTTGGTTACCCCCTATTTTTCCCATTTAAAGCCATTAAAAAATCCTTAATAAAAGTCCATCACCTTAAGCTGGTGGAGCGAGGTTTCAAACAACGAGAAAAATCACTATCCCTTAGCTACGAAATCTTCAAAAGTTACTTATTTGACCAAAAACGAGAAATACAAAAAGAAGCATTCGATCTCATGGTGGGCAGCTCTTTGAAAATGTGGGAAGATTATTTTCAAAAAGCCTATGAAGCAAGTAGAGGAATTAAACCCCTGTTATTGACTACCTCCATCCACCAATTGGTGCAGGAGGAACTTGAACAAATACGCAAGGAGGTAACAGCTCCTATAAGTACGCAAGGCTTCAGAGATCTATTTGAGGGACTACGGAAGGTAATCATTTTGGAAAATCTACTCGTGCACCTGGGGCTAAATGCTATTTTTATTTCTGAAATTCATGAAGAAATTGAGCATTTAAAAAATGGTCTAAAACCTTGGTATGCCAACCACCTCAGCCTTCAAAGCTTGACACACTTTATCGGGCAACAGGATGAAGTATCCAAAAAATACCTAGACTGGGTGAAGGAACTCAAAGAGGAAAAGAAAACCCTCACGGCATCACTTGAAAAACAAGCAATTCACCTCCTTCGGAAAGTTTGTGGCTAACTCATCGCAAATCAAAAAATAGAATATGATTATCCATAATTATGGTAGTAGTCCCTACGGAGTACTAAAACCTGCAGATAATCGTCGACAGATGACAGTCCAAAGACCAACTAAATTGAACTTCAACCCTTAATTTTTTCTTTCATAACGGGTGACAAAGCGAATAGTCAGAAAAAATCCCTGCCACGATTCGCAGCAGGGATTCATTGAAAATTAAACCATTTAAATTTTTACCTACTTGACTTTGAAGGACTAGATCATGAATCCGGATTTAACTAGGTAACTCCACCTCTTGTAGCCTGTGGACAGTCGTGTATGGTCAATCAGCACAGCGCACAAATGATTGAACCACTCTAAGATTTGCGGACAGTTAAATGGTTGCTAACGCATCCTCAAGGTCTTTTTTAAGATCTTCCACATCCTCTACTCCTACACTGAGTCGGATCAAAGAATCCACCAAGCCTACCTTTTCACGCTCTTGCTTTGGAATGGAGGCATGGGTCATGCTAGCAGGGTGCCCACAAAGTGACTCGACGCCGCCCAAGGATTCGGCCAAAGCAAAAAGGTGAAAACTCTCCATCACCTTTTTTGCATCTGCAAGTTGATTGCCTACCAGAGTAAAGGAAATCATTCCTCCAAAATCACGCATTTGACTTTTAGCAATCTCATGATTTGGGTGATCTTCAAAGCCCGGCCAATAGACTTTTGCTACTTTGGGATGATTGCGCAAAAATTCTGCAATGACTTTTCCATTGTAGCAGTGACGCTCCATTCGGAGGTGTAGGGTTTTGATGCCTCGCAGTACCAAAAAGCAATCTTGAGGTCCTGGGGTAGCACCGCAAGCATTTTGAAGAAAAACCAAGCGAGAAGCAAGTTCGTCGTCGTTCACTACCAAGGCTCCCATCACTACATCGGAGTGCCCTCCCAAATACTTGGTCACCGAGTGCATCACAATGTCTGCACCCAGATCTAGGGGGTTCTGCAAGTATGGAGAGGCAAATGTATTGTCCACCGCCAGGAGCAAGCCGTGCTTCTTGGAGAAGGCTGCCATCGCTCTGAGGTCGATGATATTCATCATTGGGTTAGTAGGCGTCTCCACCCACACGAGCTTGGTACGTTCGTTGACTAGGGAAGACAAGGCCTGGGGATCGGACATAGATACAAAATGAAACTTGATTCCGTAGCGCTCGAAAACCTTAGTAAACAAGCGGTAGGTTCCCCCATACAAATCGTTTGTCGAGATGATCTCGTCTCCTGGGTTAAATAACTTGATGACCGAATCGATGGCGCCAAGTCCAGAGGAAAAGCAAATGCCGTGTTTCCCATTTTCTAAAGCCGCCAAGCTTTGCTGCAAGGCAGTACGAGTTGGGTTGTGCGTACGGCTGTATTCGTAGCCCAGATGGTCTCCAGGAGATTTTTGAACGTAGGTGGAAGTCTGAAAAATAGGAGTCATAATGGCTCCTGTGGAAGGATCCGGGGCTACTCCCGCGTGAATGGCTTTGGTACCAAATTTCATCTAAAGTGGATTTAGGAGGGTTGGGTTTACATAGAATTCAAAACCTATTTTGGATAAATGAAGGCAATTCCAATACTAGGTGCTAAACTTGTCAGCTTTTACTTCAAAAGCGCATCAAAGATGACAAAAAAGGACAGCATATTCAAGGACTTGGCAGGCTACTTTCGTAGCCATCCCAGCACAGCGGTTGGCTGGATTTGGGTTAGCTTATTCCCGCTTTTAGGCTCGCTTCTCCTCAGCACGCACTACCAAGAATTAGAGCAGCTCACCGTAGTGGGGATTGGAGCGCATATCTTATTTACGCTGACATTGGCCATTCTGGTTGGGCTTGCCTTCCTTCCCACTACCCTTACCGCCCTTGCCTCCGGATTCTTTTGGGGGTGGACCGTATTTCCCCAACTCGTGCTTGCTTACCTGCTCGCAAATGTCTTGGGCTACTCCCTGGGTAAGTTTCTAAATGCTGATTTCCGAACCCTGCTTTTTGCAAGACACCCAAGTTTGAAAGCAGAAATAGCGCGTAGAATAGACCAGCCTGCTGGTCTTGTGTTTTTTGTACGAATCAGCCCAGTGGTTCCCTTTGCAATTTCTAATTTCCTATTTGCCTCCTTGGGTATACCCCTCCCGAAAATACTGCGCTACGGACTTCTAGGCATGCTGCCAAGAACGATTTTGGCCTTTGCATCGGGTAGAGCCGCTCAATCTTTTCTAGATGCCCAAGCCTCACTAAAAGACCCTCAGCACTGGTTTGCCCTAGGGATATTGCTACTAGGTAGTTTTTGGGGAATTTGGCATTTTTGGAGAAGAAAAACTGTTCCAAAGAACCAATACTAAGACTTTCAATTACAGGTTGCTATTTCAGTCCCACCTCTCCTTCCAATCGCAATCCATCATCTAGCCACAGCATCAGCTACTTCAAGACCTATGCTCCTATCCATTCACCCCAAGTTGCCCATGCGCAACAAAGTCATTACACAGGCGTATTACGTAGACCAATTGGGTTTCCATCAAGTGGGCAATCCAGACTATCCAGCATACCTGATGGTACAAAAAGAGGCACTGGAACTTCATTTTTTTCTTTTTCCTGATTTAGACCCCCTCCAAAACTACGGTCAAATTTATCTCCGAACAGCAGCGATTGACTCGCTTTACCAGTACTTCCTAGACCGCAAGGTAGCAATCCATCCCCATGGAAAACTAGAAACAAAGGCATGGGGGCAACGCGAATTTTCTCTCTTAGATCCAGACCATAATTTATTGACCTTTGGGCAATCCATCCTTTAAAAGGAATCCATGGCGGCAAGGATTTCCCAAAGGAGACCGAAGGACTAAATTCATCTACTAGGAAGAAGACAGTCGGTGGATACAAGAATCCAAAGATGGATCTTAACTGTACATTTTCGGTCACTTCTTTGTTCCATTGGTGAACAAATTTTTCAGAGTGAGCAATTCTTTAAAAAATTAAATTGGGATATTTTATAGTTAAGTAAGAAAATTAAAATGATTTAATTAATTGTAAACCAATTAATTATAATTTTTTTTAACTTATTTTTTTCAAATAACACCTACTATGAGGTGATATCAGGTATTGAATTAAAAATGTGGTATTACTTTTTCTTCTACTGAGTAGAGAAAAAAGCAACAGCTTACTTCATTAACCTGTAGTAACTTACCCATGAATCAAACCAACACCCAAGTACAAATGCGAAAAGGACTGCTGGAATACGGTGTCCTGCACATCATTTCCCGAGGAGAAGTGTACACCTCGGACTTAATCGATGAGCTTACCCAAGCAAAGTTGATTGGGATAGAAGGCGCCCTCTATCCCTTACTCAACCGCCTCAATTCTGCAGAATTGGTTACCTACCGCTGGGAAGAATCCGAGGCAGGCCCTCCTCGAAAATATTTTTCCATTACTGACAAAGGCAAAGCAAGCCTAAAAAATCTTGCCGATACCTGGAAAGCACTCGTACTATCTATCAGTCAAATCACCAAAAAGAAACATCAGTCAACTTCGATTACCGCATGAAAAAGACAATAAGCATCACGATCAGTGGCATTGTATTCCATATCGAAGAGGATGGATACAATACCTTAAAAAATTATTTAGAAAGCATTACCTCTCACTTTTCAGGCTATTCAGATAGCAAAGAGATTGTATCTGACATTGAAAACCGTATCGCTGAGATTTTTCTTTCCTACCTAAAAAACAACAATCAGGTCATCACAGCTGAGAATGTGGCTCGCCTTATTGAAAAAATGGGAACCATTGCAGACTTCAGCACTTTGGAAGATCCGACAGCCGAGGATGAAGCAAGCGAACCCACAGGAGATGATTTTTACAAGTACGTCACGCCACCTTCCTCTGCTGAGGGAGGTTATAAAAAGCTCATGCGGATGGAAAATAAAAAAATCCTAGGTGGGGTCTGTGCTGGAATCGCCCACTATTTTTCCATCGATGCGCTATGGATTAGACTGATTGCTATTCTACTCCTATTTAGCGGAAACATTCATATCAAGCCCATCCTTTTTGACTTCAACCCATTCGATTGGATTGAGATAAATTTCAGTTTCGCCGCAATTGCCATCATTGCCTACATCGTCTTATGGATCATACTTCCGGTATCGTACACGCAAGAAGAAAATAAGGAAATCAAAAAGCTCTATCGAAATAAAGATAGTAAGGTTTTGGGTGGTGTTGCTAGTGGTCTTGCAGCCTATTTTGGAGTCGAGGAATTGTATGTTCGACTAGCCTTCATTTTCCTAACTATTGCAGGGGGCTCCGGTGTCGTGATCTACCTGATTCTTTGGATCATTACTCCAGTGGCCAACTCCATCACGGAACGAATCAAAATGAAAGGAGAAGAAATCACCTTGGACCGCATTAATTCGAAGCTTAAGGAGGCAACCAATCCAGAACCATCTACGCCTGAATCCCCTTTAACAAAAATACTAATCACTCCTTTTCGGGTGATTGGTCAAGTGATTGAAGCACTTGGTTCTGCATTTGG
>JALRIY010000108.1 GCA_023255285.1 Algoriphagus sp. | reverse complement strand
TATTCCAAATTGGTACCAAACTGAGGATCAGAATATCCTTGAGTGGTGATCGTGTAGACAAAGTTGTCCAAGTCCTTGTAAAAACCTCCAAAAGAAAGTAGACCTATGTTATCGTAGTAACGCTCTGCCATCAAATCGAAGTTCATGGCAGTAGTAGCCTTCAAATTTGGATTACCTCGCTCCAATGCTGCATCGTCTGGGCTATAGAAAGCATAAGGTACTAGATCGTAATAGTTGGGTCTTGCAATAGTGTTTGTCCAAGCAAATCGGATGACCGAGTTGGCATTTGCATCGTACTTGAAATGCACACCAGGCATGAAATTGGAGTAGCTCTGGTCACCAGTTGCTGCTCTGAAATTTTCATTGTCTACATCGTAGATATTTCCTTGGTAATCAATGGAAGTAGACTCCAATCTCAATCCAGCAATCGCTGAAAGTTTATCCGACAATTGTTGGTCAGTCATAAGGTATGCACCCGCAATGGATTCATTTGCAATGAAGTTTCCAGGGATATATTCTTCCAACACATTAGATGCTTCAAACTGAGCGCCATTATTTAATTTCAAACCACCCAAAAATTCAGGAGTGACAAAACTACCAGCAGCATACTGTGCACCAGCTAGGTAGTTAGGATCCGAATAATTGCGTGTCGGTACCGTTCCCAATTTAGCCCCAAATGCATCCTCATCTACGGGTGCATACTCCACGAAGCTATTGTCTCTCTCTTTATCCTTTCCGCGGTAGCGCACCCCAAATTGAAGTACACCTTTGTCGGAATAAGGTAATTTAAAATCCATTTTGGCATTCAAGTCTTGATCAAACGTATAGCCATACTGTTCGGTAATTTCATTCAATCCCAAGCCCTGCCCATCTGCTAAATTGCTTAAAATCGCCAATGGCTCCTCTGGGTTAGAAATATCTACTTTTACATCTCTATTCGAAGATCTGTAAGAAATGTAGCGCTCATTCGGTCTTTCTTCAGAAGCCTTGGCATAAGTTACATTCCAATCCATCTTTAACTTGTTAAACAAGTGGCTACCGCCCAAAGTGGTATTGTATACACGCTGATCTTCCAGACGAGCCGCCTTAACCCGGTCGTTATCAATTCCTCCTTTGGTTTGGTATTCTACTCGGCCCTTGAGCGCATACACGCCTGGGGCAGTCTGTGTAAACTTCCCGCTATCAAATGGTCCATCCAAACGACCTACTCTCATTCTAAAGCGATTTTCCCAGTCGTCACGGTGGTTGTACATCCCAGATAGGAATAAAGTATGGTTGGCATTGATTTCGTAATCCAAAGCCAAACTAGCTGAGCGTCTTACGCGCTGCACGCGGTATTCACGAATGTCAAATTCTTCAAGAGCAACGCCATTGTCAGAATTGTACCATACCGCCTCCACGTTATCCGAACCGAAGTTGTGGTTGTTGTAAGAACCTGAAAAAACAAATCCTAATTTATCATTGGCTACTCGATTACCGATTACCAAACCACCAGTCCAGATCGGCTTGTTGGATAGTAAGTTGACACCCGAAGCCGCTGTTCCTGATACACGAAGTGCGTTAGGAGCCTGACGGGTAACCAAGTTGACAGAACCACCGATGGCATCTGCATCCATATTCGGAAGCACTGCCTTGTTCACCTCGATGGTTTGGATCATGTCCGACGGAATCAAATCCATCTGCACGTTTCTGTTATCTCCTTCAGCAGAAGGTAGACGCTCCCCGTTTAGGGTTACTGAGTTGAGCTGTGGAGCAATGCCTCGGATGATGATGTTTCTGGCTTCACCCTGGTCATTTTGCATCGTAATGCCTGGAATTCTTTTCAAGGCATCGCCAATGTTTGCATCAGGAAAACGACCAATTTGATCTGATGAAACCACATTAGTGATGTTTGCATTGTTCTTTTGCTGGCTTAGTGCTTTTGCTTGGCCTTTCAATCGATCACCAAAGACAACTACTTCTTGGCTTTCCAATGCAGTCTCATTCATTTTAAAATTAAGCGTAGCGGTTTGGCCGTCTTGAACCTCCACCTGCTTCGTCAAAGAAGCATATCCTAAGTAAGAAACTTCGATTTCATAAGTTCCTGCCTCCAAATTCAAGAAAGAGAAATCTCCTTTTTGATTGGTAATCGTTCCTGTAGTTTTTCCTTTCAGGATCACATTTGCGCCGGGAAGGGATAGATTTTGGGAATCAATCACCTTTCCTTTGAGTACTCCTTGCGCCAATACTTGACCTCCAATTAAGAGCAAGAAGGCGAGAGTAAAAGAAACTAGTACACTTTTTTTCATAGGGTTTTGATTAATTGTTTTTTCTAGATTTCAATTGCTTTCCTGCCACATCTTCCCATCGGTAGAAGTGGAAGGTTTTGTTATCCGACATGGCTATAAAAATCCCTTTTGGAAATTTTGGCCCAAATGAACGGCTACTCACTTCCGACCCATCACTTTGGTTGGTACTGAGCAATACTTTTGTAATTAGGGAATGGGCATGCGGGTTTTCGGAACTTCCTTCCCTCGGGAAAACATGGAATAGGTTGGCCTGCTGATCGGAAACGAGCAGGTATCCCGTAGAATCGTCTAACTCGTAAATGCAAATGCCCTCATGATCGTCTGCAAAACCTTCAGTTGCAAAAAGTGCAAGTTCTTTATTTCCCATACCCGGTTCAGCAGCATACTTTCTCACCCCTACACCTTCGTCGGAATAGTAGACGTAGCCAAGCTCCTCATCTACTGCAATGGCTTCGATTTCTTTTTTCCCTGAAAACTGGCCAAACTTTCTAACCAACTTAAGCCCTAAGACACCCGCCTCAGTGGTGATCTCGTATTGCCAGAGGTAAGTACCATCTGTAGGCCCGTTTTTACGTCCTGCGATTACATACTGCTTGCCTGTGCTTGGGCTATTGTAAAGTGCAATACCCATTAGGTCTCTGAAATCAGGACCCTCCTCTCCCAAAAAAATCTCAAATCCACCGGGTTTCAACTCTTGCATATCGGGTAGCGAGAAAAAACGTAGTCTGGAAGTCAATCGCTCTCCAGTTACTGCAAAATCTACCTTAGATCCATCCGCAAGGGTCAAACCATATCCTACATCCACGTTATTGGGACGCTGAATGCCTTTTCGCACCAGTGAGTCCACAATTTTTCCTTCCAAATTGAAGACATACAGGGCACCCAAGGAATCCTTGTCAGTTCCAATTACCAGACTTTTGCTGGGGTCGCTGGGATGAATCCAAATGGCAGGATCATCGGTATCGTAGCTCACGGTGTCGGTAATTACCGAAGCTGCAATTTTTGGCTGTGTGATTTCCTCCTTTTCCTTTACCGGAGTACAGGAGAAAAGTAATCCAAGAAATAAACTAAAAATAAGGATAGACCTTCCCATATAAACTTAGGTGATAAAATATTTCAATGGGCAAAACTATCCTCGTAGAATTAGTGGAATAGAACCAAAAAATTATAAAATCTTTACCATTAGACTTAGCCTGCTAACATTCACCTAACTCCTGGGTCTCATTCAGAAGTGGGAATAAAAAAATCTTGTCAAAAACTTAAAAAAATCCTTCTCTAGAATCTAAAAAGGGGGAAATTCATTTCATTTTGAGTTAACATGAAACAGAAAATCCTACAAAAATTCAGCCTGGAAGCAAGTTGCTTACCTCATTCGATTTTCCTCTACCCTAGTATTTAATGATGCGCGTTCTTCTCCCTACCTTAAATCATTTATCTTGCAGTACAAAATTGAAATTCCCATGAAGCATCTCGCAATTCTCGCCACCGGCTCTGGCAGCAATGCCGAAAAAATCATGGAGCACTTTGCCCATTCCTTCAAAGGGAAGGTGGTGCTGGTCGCAGCCAACAAGACTACGGCTGGGGTTTTGGCGCGAGCACAAAAATTCGGAGTTCCGACGTTTACCTTTACCCGACCCGAATTGGAGGAAGGCTTACTCTTGGAAAAGCTAAGAGAGGCCCAGGTAGATTGGGTGATTTTGGCGGGATTCCTGCTGAAGGTTCCAGATGCACTTATCCGAGCCTTTCCCAATCGCATGGTGAATATCCATCCTGCTTTACTCCCCAAGTACGGAGGAAAAGGCATGTATGGGCATCATGTGCATGAAGCCGTGAAGGCTGCTGGAGAGACCGAGTCGGGGATTACCATCCACTTGGTCAACGAGCACTACGACGAGGGAAAAATTATTTTTCAGGCGGCCACCTCCCTCCTCCCCGAGGATAGCGCAGAAACCATCGCCGCCAAGGTCCTTGCCTTGGAGCATCGGTACTTTGCAGGGGTAATTGAAAGTTTACTTTAAACACCACTTCCTCTTCTTCAATCAGTCTTGGACATTCTTCATTCGACATTATAAAACTGAAAAATAGCGATTAAACCAAGGCATATGAAAAGGCTTCAAATTGGAAAACTAATCAATAATCAACGCATCAAGCCGCTACTTTCCCTGCCTTTATTTTTTCTATGCTTGATTGTATTCAATCAGGTAGCTGCGCAATCCATAGACTCCCTTACCCGAAGGGACATCACTTTTTCCAGTGAAGGGGTACTCCTCGCAGGAACCCTCTTTTCACCTACCCATCCACAAGCAGCCATAGTCCTTGTCCATGGATCAGGCCAAGAAAAACGAATGGGTTTGTTTGCAGAACGGGTCGCGGCCCATGGGATTACTGTGCTCACTTATGACAAACGAGGAGTCGGGGGGTCTGAGGGAATTTATGCGGGTCCGGAGGTAGGTACCAATAATGTGGATTCCATGAACCTTAGCCTTTTGGCAAAAGATGCGAGCGCGGCGGTGAATAAACTTCATGAGCTTGTGAATAAGCTACCTGTCGGATTGGTTGGCGCTAGTCAGGCTGGATGGATCATTCCGATGGCGGCTACCCTAAATCCTTCCGTAGATTTTATGGTTGTATTTAGCGGGCCAACGATCACCAGCCTCGAACAACTTCGGTTTCAATTTCACACAAATGGAGACCCGAATTACTGGGAAAACCATTCCGAAGCTGAAGCACGCGAACACATCAAAAACGATCCCGATCGATTTCAATTTACGGCTACAGACCCGAAACACTTCCTAACCAAACTCACTATCCCTGGACTTTGGCTCTTTGGAGCAAAGGATATTCAGGTTCCTGCCCAGCTGTGTATCGAACAATTAAATCAGCTAAAGGGGGAAGGAAAACCTTTTGAGAATCGCCTCTATTCAAATTTGGGACACAACACGGCATCTGCTAGTGATGAAACACCGGTTGAAGATGCCATGCAGTGGATAAAACATCGAGCGTTGGAATACAAAAAATCTAGTAAATCCAAATAGGATTGCTACCCTAACCACTAATGGAAGAAGAAAGACCAAAAATCAAACTAATCCCGACCACCGCAGACAAGCTCATGGAACTTCTCGGCTGGCTAATCCTACTGGCGCTCTGGACCTTGACAATCTGCCACTATTCCACCTTGCCTGAGACAATTCCTACGCATTACAATGCAGCCGGAGAGGCCGATGACTTTGGAGGAAAGACATCAATTATTCGTTTGCCTATCATCGCCACCCTCCTGTTCATCGGGATTACGGTACTAAATCGGTACCCTCACATCTTCAATTATCCCACAGCCATTACGCAAGACAACGCCTTACGGCTTTATACTTTAGCAACTAGAATGCTCCGCTACCTCAAACTAGTTTTAGTCCTGGTTTTTGGAGGGATTGAATTCATGACCATCCAGCATGCTACTGGAAAAGCAGCCGGACTAGGCGGATGGTTTTTACCCTTGACCGCAGGACTCATTTTTATTCCGCTTATTTATTTTGTAATCAAATCAGTACAGGGGAAGAATCAGGAATGAAATAAAATGTAGATCTTGTTTCGATCTAGTCGAAAATCTCCAAAAATTCCATTGATCTCCTTTCTCTCAGAACTCAAGTCCAGAAACGAAACCTTATTTTACTACGGCCTCCTTTGCCTAGTCCTTGGGTTGATCTTTTTAGTAGTATCGAAAACTAGCTCCACCCAAGTGTATGGTGTCAGTGCTTGGCTCAAACCGTTTAAGTTTGCCCTCTCCACCTTCCTGTTTTCGTGGGCCATGGCTTGGTACTGCCATTACTTGGTAGACTTCAATCAGCCCTTGTTCAACTGGTCAGTCATCCTGCTTCTGGGATTTGAAATCGTCTACATCGCCATCATGGCCGGAAAAGGAGAAATCTCCCACTACAATACCAGTTCCCCCTTATACGCAAGCCTCTTTTCGATGATGGCTCTGGCGGCCACGCTCGTCACACTTTACACTGCATTTGTTGGCTTCCAGTTTTTTACGCAATCATTTCCACAACTCCCTCCCTACTACCTCTGGGCCATCCGCTTGAGTATCCTGATTTTTGTGGTCTTCTCCTTCGAAGGCTTTGCGATGGGTTCTCGGCTTAGTCATACGGTAGGGGCCGTGAATGACAATTCTAACTTATGGATCCTGGGTTGGAGCAAAACAGTAGGCGATCTCCGCGTATCGCATTTCATTGGCATGCATGCCTTGCAGGTGCTCCCAGTCCTCTCTTTCTATTTGATAAAAAACACCAAGGGTACCGTGGTCCTTGCTCTCCTCTATGGGATTTTAGCTCTGTTCACACTAGTGCAAGCGCTGCAAGGAAAACCCCTCCTTCGCGGCAATTCAACGAAGACTGGAATCCAAAATAAAGGTGACTAACGAGAGATAAGGGTCTCCAGCAAAAGTCAAGTGAATCTGAGGTTTAAGCGACTTAAAGTTCCACTAAAACCTCAAACTGGAATTTGGATTACTCCAAAAGAAGCCTCTTTATCGATTTTAGTTTAATTTTGATAGCTACACAACCTGCCAATTAATTTTTATGAATAAGGATTTAATTTTAAGAGAAAAGTTAGCCCTACAGCGCACCATCCTCGCCAATCAATCCACCTTTCTTTCCTTTATCCGAACCTCCATGTATTTTTTGGTCGCTGGAATTAGTGTAAATAACCTAACTACTATTCCAAATAAGGAAGCCGTTGAACTCCTTTTGATCGGAGTGGCGGTCGTGGTCTTTGGCACCGGGCTCATTAATTTTCTTTCTAATTCAAAGAAAATCAAGGAAAGCGAAAAACACATCGGCGATTACAAAGACGACTATTTGAAGTAGTTCATTTAGTTCCACGCGCAAATTTCAAGCGCTGCAAGGAAAACCGATTGCTAGCCTCTTATTTTTTCTGGTACCCACCACAGGAGTTTTCCGGCTAACAATTGAAATTTCCAAACACTTTTCTTGAGAAATTTCTTCTGCTTTCCCCCGAGCCCTTCCATACATTTTTTCTACCTTTGTCACTTCTTAAAACTCATCCCGCTTTGCTCCTATGACTCTCAAAAAAATAAAATCTGCCCTCATCTCCGTTTATTACAAGGATCAGTTGGAACCCATCATTGCTTTGCTCAAACAGCAGGGCGTGACCATCTATTCCACTGGCGGCACCCAAGAATTTATTGAAGCACAAGGAGCACAAGTGGTACCGGTAGAAGAACTCACCAGCTACCC
>JALRIY010000107.1 GCA_023255285.1 Algoriphagus sp. | reverse complement strand
ACCACAGCTATCTGGGAATCAAATGCTTGAATGGAGCGAAAATCTACTGTACCCAAACCCGCCACAGTACCTGTATGCCAACTTGCCCCTCCATTCTCAGTCCTCAGCCAAGTGCCGCCACTCCCACTAGCCCAACAGATTTGATCCGAAATAGGGGATAGTCCTCTTAAAGAGGCCATTACTGGAGCTTGAAAATATTTCCATTGGGGTTGTTGCGCAAAACTTAATGTAGCCCAAAAGAAAATAACGACTCCAGTAAGTAATCCTTTCATTTTACATCTACTTTTCGGTAGGCATCAATTAACGCCAACTCACCTTCTTTACCCGAAAGGGCATTGCCATGCTCCATGCCCAAAATACCTGTAAAGCCTTTTTTGTGGATATACTGGAACACGTTGCCATAATTAATCTCTCCTGTGCCCGGCTCTTTTCTTCCGGGATTATCACCAATCTGGATGTAGGCAATTTCTGACCAGGTTTTTTCCATGTTTGCAATCAGGTTGCCCTCGTTGCGCTGCATGTGGTAGGCATCGTAAAGAATTTTGCAGGCAACACTACCTACTGCTCGGCAAATCATGTACGTCTGATCGGCATGACGCAGAAATAGGTCTGGATTGTCACTCAGAGGCTCTAAGACCATCGTCAACCCATGCGGTTCAAAAATCTCTGCCCCTCGCTTCAATGCATCGATCACATGACCCGTCTGCACACCAATCGGCAAGTTTCGGTCAAAATAACCAGGTACCACGGTCATCCATTTGGCATTGACCCGCTTTGCCGCCTCCACGGAGGCACGGCAAGTAGCCAGAAAGTTGTCCATAAACTCCGGCTTGCCACTGGCCAATGAAACCTTCCAATTATCACCTCCATCCACCACAAATACCCCCATGCGCATCCCTAAGTCGGAGAGGGTTTTTCCGATCAATTCCTGCTCTGCAATCGGTCGCTTGAGGAGCCCATTGTCTTCCAAGGATCGAAATCCTTGATCTGCCATAAAACGGAGTTCATCCAGAATCCCTCCTGGCGCATGCTGCTTGAACATGCCAAAATGTGGAGCAAAATCTAGTTTAAATGGTGCAGCAGCAACTTTTTCCTCGCCAAAGGAAGGGTGGGATAGCATTCCCGCACCACTCAATACCGCAGCACCGAGGCCTAGCCTCTTAATAAATCCTCTTCTTTCCATAGCTTAGATCACTTTAGTTTTACCAGGGATAGCATGTGGGTAATAGCCGTCTGCATTTGGCAGCAACTTTGGTACCGCATCCCAAGCGAGGGTATCTGGGAAAAGATCCACCTGACCATTGAGAGATTCTTCCCAAGTCATCACCTTTCCTGAATAGGTGGCATAGCGGCCCATAATGGCGGTCATAGTTGACTTAGCAGCATTTTCTGCATCGGCAAACTTATATTCCCCATTTACCAAAGCGGCCCAAAGTTCATCATGCTCTTGCTGGTAGGGATTGGGTTGATTTTTACGGTCGTGATCGTAAATCACGTTCCCCCTCCAATCAGTAAGTAAACCATGATTGCCCGCACTGAGGTAGGCCTTTCCTTTGGTCCCTTGGAAGGTTTCGTCAACCCGGTTGGCAGCTCCTGGGAAATGACGGCACTCAGAATGAATGACACTACCATCCGCATAGGTGAACGTAAGGACATGGTGGTCAAAAATTTCTCCATGCTCTTTGCCTGTACGCACGGCACGTCCTCCAGTGCCCTCCGCTTTGACAGGATAACTATTTTTAGCCCAGTTGGCCACGTCAATGTTGTGCACATGCTGCTCCACAATATGATCTCCGCAGAGCCAGTTGAAATAGTACCAATTTCGCATTTGATACTCCATCTCCGTTTGGTCTGCAGTACGCTGCTTTACCCACACCCCTCCATCGTTCCAGTACACCTGACCCCCGACAATATCGCCAAGGACACCGTCCTGAATACGCTTCATGGATTCCCGGTAATTGTTTTGGTAGTGACGCTGCAAGCCCACTACAACATTGAGTTTTTTTGCTTTGGCTACTTCGGCCGCAGCCAGCACTTTACGAATTCCGGCGGCATCAGTAGCCACAGGCTTTTCCATAAAAATCTGCTTGCCTTGACGTACGGCCTCTTCAAAATGAGAGGGACGAAAGCCCGGAGGAGATGCCAAAATTACCACATCTGCTTCAGCAATGGCTTTTTTGTATCCATCAAAGCCAACAAAACGACGTTCCTGAGGTACATTTACCTTGTCCTTGCCGTATTTATCAAAAATAGGTTTGTAACTGCCTTCCAATCGATCTTCGAAGGCGTCTGCCATAGCCACTAATTGGATAGGATGGCCTGTTTCAAAGGCTTGAAATACTGCGCCTGTACCACGTCCTCCACAGCCAATCAAGGCCAGCTTCAGCGTGTTTTGTGGGGCCGCATAGGCTCCTGGAACTAAAAATGTAGGTGCGAGTAGCCCCCCTGTCAACAGGGCAGAGGTCTTTACAAATTCTCGACGCGTGGGATTTTTTTTCATAATTAGGTGAGTTTGGGTTCAATAATCAACAATTGGAGCCTGATTGTAATAGGCGAAAATTTCTCCTGGAGACGGCGGAATAAGTGGCCTTACTAGGCGCATTCCCACAAAGGGAGCCTCTGGAAACCACCATTGACTTTTAGGAATTTGAGGATCTATTCGTTTCCAGTCAGAGGATGACTGCTCACGAAATGAAGAGCTAAAGTGCTCTTTGGGGCTTGCAAAATTCCCCCCTCGGAGTACATGAGGGTAAAGTAGGGATCCTACATTTACGGGATTCACTGCGGGTGATCTACTGTAATAATCTTTCTCATACTGGTCCATGACCCACTCGCTGACATTGCCGTAGACATCATAAAGCCCCCATGGGTTTGGCGATTTACTCCCTACAAGTTGTGTACTTCCGCTGCTGTTTCCCGCGTGCCAGGCATAGTCTCCAAGGTCTGTAGCGTCATCGCCAAAGAAAAATTGATGCTTAGATCCTGCTCTCGCTGCATATTCCCACTCCGCTTCTGTAGGGAGTCGATAGAAAATCCCTGTTTTCAAATACAGCCAATGGCAGTATTGAATAGCACCATATTGAGTCATCCCCACAGCGGGCTTCCCTTCCTTACCCATCCCAAAAGTCATGTCAAGGTAGGGTAAACTTGGACGGGTGAGCGCATCCACTCGTACCGGCACTCCTCCCTCAGTCATGGTTTGTTCGTACTGCTTGTCTAAAAAAAGTTCAAACGCATCCCAGGTCACTTCATGAGTCCCAATCCAAAAAGCATCAAGCTTTACCTGATGCAACGGTTGCTGATCCGGGTAAGAAGAGTCTGTGGACCCCATCCAAAAGGTACCAGCAGGAATTGGACTCATTTCAAAAGACACAGATGTGCCACCAAGCTTTTGGGTATAAGGCTCAAATACAAGCGCTGGGTTGAGTTGAAAACTCATCAAAGTCAGGAATAAAAGGCCAAATACTTTTTTCATCAGGTCTGCGGATACGACAACCTCATGAAAATACAAATTTTATTCAAGCCAAAACAGCGGATGTGATAAATGGTCGCGCTTTTTTCAAGGCAGCCTGAAATAGGAGGCCTAAAGATGCATTGGTTAAATGAGAAAAAGGAGATTGAATCAAAGTCGCTTTACCACCTCTTTTTTAGGGAGACGCAAAGCCCACATACCTCGCAAATCACCTTCAGCATAGCCGGTAGCCAAATCCTGGGGGTAAAGCTCCTTGAGTTTGGCAGAAGTTTCTGCCGCAATGTCCTTCTTTGGATCTCCATGGCAACTCAAACAAAGTGCATTAGTTAAAAGAATTGGTTTGGTATATAGTAAAACTTCCCCTTGCTCGATTTTTTGGATACTTGGGTCGCTGGAAATGTTGTTTTCCGCATTGTAAGCATAGGCTTCCAAGAGTGGGAGTTCTTCTGCATTGGGAGTATCTGCAGGATTTCTAGGTTGGACAGAAGCACGGCGAAGGGTGACCGCATACTTAGATTCCACAAATTGTAGAATGGGCAAGGCATTGACTTTGCAAAAATCTATGGCTCCTACAGGTCCATTGGATGCAATTGCTTGCTGAAGCTGAGCTGTAAGTTGAACTTGTGCCTCTTGCGTGATGGAGTCTCCCCAAACCATCGCTTCCTGAAGAATCGCTACTTCGGTAATTCGTTTGACTTCATTATTTCGCTGCACATCATCAAAAGCTTGTTTGGAAACTCGCTCTTGGGGACCGCAGGCGATAATCAAAATTGTTATAAAAAGAAGAAGGAGGTTTTTCATGAAATACGAGGTACGAAATACGGGATTAAAACTAATGTCAAATTCGAATTGTACAATGTACGAAGTACTGATTCAAGTTATAAAGAGTAGGAATTCGAGTTTCACAATTTCAAGCGTTTTGATACTTGATACTCTAATTAATATCAAATGCTGAATCCCGATTGAAGAATGCTGAAGTAAGAATTCGAATTAAAATAGAATTCTGCAAATTAAAGATTATGGTACTTGGTACAGATCTTCGTACTTGCTTTGCTACTAGATACTATCTTCCCCCCTCACCCGCACGTACTGAAAAATATCCCCTACAGTGCCCCGCTTAATAAATCCTCTTTTTAAAATTGCTTCAGGGATATAGCCCGCTTTTTCAAGCACATTCATGGATTCTCCATTAAAATCATAGACTTGCGCAAAAATCCGCTCAATATCAAATTTATCAAAAAGGTAATTTGTGTAGAGTTTTACAGATTCAGTAGCAATCCCCTTCCCCCAAAAAGGCTCTCCTACCCAAAAACCCAATTCCATGTTGGTTCGCAACTCGTCTTTCCCCCGATCGGCACCGATAGCTCCTGCCAATCTACCTTCAAATTCAATGGCAAAATTTTGTGCAGGATTAAACTTTTGATTGTGCTCTATCCAATGCCTTGCATCATGAATGGTGTAGGGTTGAGGGTAACTATCCCGCAAATTCATCGCAATTTTTGGATTGTTTGCAATGGGATATAGTTGATGAAAATGAGATTCATTCCAAGTGACTAAGTGGATCTCTCGTTCTCCTTCGATAAGCATGGGGGGCGTTTATTTACTCGTTTTGGGTAATTTTTCTAATATACGGGCTTCTCGACTTCTTTACAAGGCGCATCGCATCAGTCTATGCCACCTGCTTGCATTTTTTCTAAATTTTCAGCCATTCGAAGTGCAGAAATAAATTCTTCAATACGCCCATCCATCACCTCTGGGAGGTTGTAAACGGTCTTGTTGATCCGATGGTCCGTAACTCGAGATTGAGGGTAATTGTACGTACGAATCTTATCTGAGCGGTCTCCACTACCAACCATGGATTTACGCTGTGCCCCTACCGCTTCGTTGTGCTTAGCCAATTCAATCTCATAAAGACGGGATCGGAGTACTTTTAGGGCCTTTTCAAAGTTTTTAATTTGCGACTTTTCGTCTTGGCATGTCACCACTAATCCACTCGGGTTGTGAGTTAAACGGACGGCTGAATAGGTAGTATTTACAGATTGCCCCCCAGGACCTGAAGAGCAATAAGTGTCCTTGCGTATATCATTCATGTCAAGATGCACCTCCACTTCATCCATTTCAGGAAGGACAGCCACGGAAGCTGCAGAAGTATGCACGCGTCCTTGGGATTCGGTAGCAGGTACGCGCTGAACACGATGGACACCGGATTCGTATTTGAGCATGCCGTACACATCGGCACCAGATACGGTTGCAATGATTTCTTTGTAGCCCCCTGCTGAACCAAAAGTTAAGTCAAGAACGGTAAGTTTCCAGCCTTGAACCTCACAAAAGCGCTCGTACATTCGGAATAAGTCTCCTGCAAAAATGGCTGCTTCATCTCCTCCAGTACCTCCCCGGATTTCAAGAATACAATCCTTGGAATCGTTTGGGTCTTTGGGAGTAAGCAACTGCTTGAGTTCTTCCTCGAGGATCACTTTCTTCTCACGCAGCTCATCCAGTTCTGCCTTAGCCATTTCCCGAAACTCTGTATCCTTTTCCTTTTCCAAAATTTCTTTAGAGCTATCAATATTTTGAAGGACCAGCATGTAGGCATCGGCTACACCCACCAACTTTTCCAAATCTTTGTATTCTTTGGTGAGTTTGGCATAAGCACTCATATCTGCCATGGAGTCAGGCAAAATAATGAGTTGACCTACTTCTTCAAATCGATCTTTGAGGCTTTGTAATTTGTCCAGCATTGGCGTTTAAAAATCCCCACAAAAGTACGGCTATAATTGGGGATGAACTTCACTACCAGCGAAGAATTTATCCTAAAAACACAATTTATGCTTGAATTTTGTAGTAAACATAGCGTTTATCTTCTGGCTTCTTGTCCCGAACAATCAGCTCCTTTCCCACTTGCTCCAAATACTGCTCATTGATGTCGTTGATCAATCGAGCACGTTTCATCCGTCTTGAATCAAAATTAGCTTGCCCATCAATGCCCAAAAGTTGATCCAAAGTTTCTGTAGTCAGAAGCTGCCCAGAAAGTGGAACAAGTAACTGCACGGGATCTAGCTTTTTTGATGACAAAGAAGGAGTCTTTTCTTTCCGGTAACGTGGAATAATTTTGTATACCAAAAGTCCTCCCAAAGCTACTAAAATGATGAACAACCCATAGCCCCAGCTAGAAGCTCCAACTAATTCAACTTTATTGCTTGGCTGTATGGAACCCACTTCTTTGGATTCCTGCCGCAACTCATCCAAATCTAAATATTTGATTTCTCCGCTTGGGGTAGCGTAGCGCAATACATTTCCATTCACCTCCAAAAAGGGCGAAATCCCCATATCCACGTTTTTTGAATCAAAATAAAAAAGCTTTCCACTTTCTTTTTCAATCAGGTTCCATCCAATATTCTTCAATCCGTTAGTAGTTACCCAAAAGGCATAATCTTGGGTTTGGGTAAAAAATAACCCTCCTTTTTCAGCCAATTCAACTAAATCAACCCCTTCAATTTTTACCTCTACTTCCTTCCATGATTTACTTTCCCAATCCAAAAAGTAACCATTCTGATTTTTGGACTCAATCCCATGTCGTTGGTTGTATGTTCCTCCAAATAATGCAAATACCCCTTTCGAATTTTGATAAACAAAAGAAGAAAAATAATTGGGTGGTTGATTTTTTGTTAGCACTAGCTCCCAAGACCCGTGCCGTTCGTCCAGGACCATCAAATCCATATGGTTTCTCCAAAATCCATGACCGCCAAGCAAATAATGGGTGGAATCTCGAACCAAAGGAGTGGTTCCACAGGTATACCCTCGATTAAAGTATCGGTACTTATTGACAAGCTTTGTGCCTTGAACTTCGTATAGGTCGAAGGTACATGGAAGTTGTACGAAAATTTTCCCCTCCATTTCATAAAAATGATACCGGTAAGGTGACTTCTCATACAAAAGATCCAATGAATCAAGAAGGGCTATAGGCAACTTACCTTCCATCAATTCCAAAGGACCACTATTCTTGATAGACTTGGTAAAAGTAATAAAGGTCTTGTATTCGGAGCCAAAACCCGTGGAACCGATCAACAAGAAAAATAGCAAGAGGAGGGTTGTATTTTTTTTCATTTGGATCTCCTAAGAATTCACTCTGTTTTCAAGTTTACTAAAAATAAAGGGCATAAAAAAGG
>JALRIY010000106.1:7487-7789 GCA_023255285.1 Algoriphagus sp. | reverse complement strand
GTCTATAATTAATTTAAACCCAATATTCATTTATTTAAAAATATTTGTATCCTGTCGAATCCTGTATAAACATCAGATAATCAGTAGTTAAAATACAGGATACTGCAGGACACTTCCCGTAATTTTTTATGAAAAATCCAAGGATCAATCAAAATGCTTAAGTTTTATATTCAAAGTTTAAATTCTAAAAATTAAATAAAAAAAATAAAATTAAGTATTGATTTAATCTTCTTTAAATCCATATAAATTGAAAAATCAATCCAATCTTACTAAACTTAAGGTAAATTCATTTTTATGAAAAA
>JALRIY010000106.1:0-7453 GCA_023255285.1 Algoriphagus sp. | reverse complement strand
CTTTCTTGGATTTATAGCTTTTGGGTTGTTTGTATTTTCAACAAGCTGTACCCCTGAAGAAACTCTTGATCTAAAAAAAAATACACACATAGCCCTTGTAGGAAATAACTTAGGTTCTCGCATGATGGAATTCGGTGGGTTGGAAACAGAACTTCACCTCCGGTACCCCGATAGCACCCTCATTATTCGCAACCTCTGTGATCCAGGCGACACCCCTGGATTTCGACCTCGTTCAGGCTCCAATGATCCCTGGGCTTTTCCTGGAGCAGAACAATTTCAAGACGAGTATGCCAACAAATCTGGTTCGGAAGGTTTTTTTGAAAAACCCGATCAATGGTTGACGCGATTGAAGGCCGATGTGGTTATCGGATTTTTTGGATTTAATGAATCCTTCCAAGGCGAAGCCAAACTTCAAAATTTTAAAGACGAACTTGAAGCTTGGATTCTTCATTCCAAAGCCCAACGCTATAACGGAAAAGTGGCTCCACAACTTGCCCTTGTGTCTCCCATTGCCTTTGAAGACCTATCCGAAATCAAGGATGTCCCCAATGGAAAACTTGAAAACGAAAACTTACAGCGCTACACTGACGCCATGAAAGAAGTAGCCAATAAGCATCAGGTCGTCTTTGTGGACGCTTTTTCCCCAAGTAAAAGTTGGTATGCCGCTAGTGAAGACCCGCTTACCCTCGACGGAAGCCAACTTACCGAACAAGGCTATGAAAAACTGTCGGAGCTACTGGCAGACAAACTTTTTGGAAAAGCCTCGCACCAAGCAAAAGCAAACAAAGACTTGATCGAACTAGCTGTGCTGGAGAAAAACTGGATGTGGCACAATGACTACAAAATCCCCAATGGTGTCCATGTTTTTGGAAGACGATATGATCCTTTTGGCCCGGATAACTATCCTTTTGAATTAGAAAAAATCCGACAAATGACTGCCATTCGCGACTCGGCCATCTGGGAAGCGAATGTAGGAAAAACAAAAGACCTCAAGACAGCTGATGCCTGGACACGACCCTTGCCTGATGTGGAGACCAATTACAATCCAAAGGCAAATGGGAGCCTAGATTATTTGTATGGAGACGATGCCCTAAATTCCCTGAAGGTCCCTGAGGGATACAAAATCGAACTTTTCGCCTCTGAAAAAGAATTTCCAAACCTAGCTAATCCCGTGCAACTCTCCTTTGACAACAAGGGCAGGCTCTGGGTGGCAACTATGCCAAGCTACCCTCATTACAAACCAGGAGACTCACGCCCATCGGACAAACTCCTTATCTTGGAAGACACCAACGGAGATGGAAAGGCCGATAAGGAAACCGTCTTTGCGGACAACCTTCACATCCCCGTAGGCTTTGAATTGGCTACCGAAGGGGTGTATGTTTCTCAAGGAACGAATTTAAGCCTTTTGGAAGATACCAATGCAGACGACAAAGCAGATAAGAAAACTATTTTGCTTTCCGGATTTGATGACCACGACACGCACCATGCCATCTCAGCTTTTGCGGCAGACGAAAGTGGAGCAATCCACATGGCGGAAGGGGTGTTTTTGCATACCAATGTGGAAACCTCCTATGGTCCAGTGCGCGCTACCAATGGGGGATTTTACCGCTACGAACCCAAGCGACATAGGTTGGAACGAGTCAACCAAGTGAGCATACCCAATCCTTGGGGGATTGCCTTTGATGCTTGGGGCCAAAACTTCTATGCAGAAACTTCCGGTCCCAATGTCAACTGGATGCTACCAGGGTCAACGCTCCCTCGTTATGGAAATGGAAACTTCAAAGGACCTAATCTCATTGAAAAAGACCATTTAGTCCGCCCTACCTCAGGTTTGGAGTTTATTTCTAGCCGACACTTCCCGGAGGATGTACAGGGCGATTTGATTATCAATAATACCATTGGATTTTTGGGTACCAAGCAGCATCAGGTACTGGACGATACGGTGGGATTTACCACCAAATGGCGTCAAGATTTGATCATTTCCTCAGATCGGAATTTTAGACCCGTAGATATGGAAATTGCTCCTGACGGATCCCTATACCTAGTAGATTGGCACAATATCCTCATTGGACACATGCAACACAATGCAAGAGACCCCCTTCGTGACCATGTACATGGACGCATTTATCGAGTGACCTATCCATCGAAACCTTTGGTAACACCTGCCAAAATTGACGGCCAACCCATACCCGCCCTACTGGAAAATTTGAAACTTCCCGAATACCGAAGTCGATACCGTACCCGTCGAGAACTGAGAGGTAGGGATGCGGCAGCAGTCACCGAAGCAGTTGAAAAATGGGTAAATACCTTGGATAAAAAGGATTCAGACTACGAGCACCACCGCTTGGAAGCACTTTGGGTTACTTGGGGTGCAAACAAGGTAAACACCTTGCTACTTAAAGAGCTACTCGCATCCAAAGATTTTAAAGTACGTGCTGCTGCTACTCGTGTACTACGCTATTCGGGTCACCAGATCCCGGAGCAAGCCAAGTTACTCACCCAAGCAGTACAAGACCCCCATGGGCGTGTGCGCATGGAAGCAATTGCAGCCGCGTCCTGGCTACCAGCCTCTCAAGGCATTCCCATACTCGCACAAGCCGAGAAGCAGGCCAAGGATGCAACATGGTTACCAAGAACCTTGGAGACTGCCATTGCCCACCTAAATGGCCTTTCCGTGGCCCAGAAAAAGGAGGAAGACATCAAGTCTTCGCTGACCGGATCGGATCGGGAACTTTTTGTGCTGGGCAAAGAAATCTATGCCAAGGAAGGATTGTGTAGCACTTGCCACCAGGCCGATGGAGGTGGGTTGACTGCTTCCGAGTTTCCTCCATTACGAGGTACTCCTTGGGTTACTGGAAGCCCTGAAAGACTCATCAAGTTGGTGCTCAAAGGACTGATGGGCCCTATGGAAATTGCCGGGAGAAAATATTCCGGTCAGGTACCCATGACGCCGCACGAAGGCATGCTCAACGATACCGAAGTAGCGGCAGTACTCACCTATGTACGCAATTCTTTTGGCAATAAAGCTGCTCCAATTTCTCCTGATTTGGTAAAAATTGTTCGTGAAGAAGTCAAGGACAAACAAGGATTTTGGAGCCCTCAAGAACTATTGAAAATGCATCCTTTGGAAAAAAACTAGGCTTATTTGCCTAGTTTTTTTCTCCATTTTTTGGACTAGACCCCTGATAATCAATCTATTTTTAATGATGGTCTCAATGCAGAATTAGTAGAGCTTGGTACCATTTAAAGTTTTAATGAAGTCTTCATTCCCGCTCATAATCATTTCGTAAGTGGACTACTTTCCGTGTAGAGTCTAGTCGGTGAATTACCGCTACCTTAATTGAACTTCAAACCTTTTTACAACAGTCTTGTTGTAAAAATAAATTTATATATTTGTCACACTAACAATTGCTATGACACAAGAACTTTTTGCGCGTTATTCTTTCTTACTGGACCGGACGGCCCGTAAGGTCAAGCAGTACGCCCAGCAGCAGTTCAAACAAGGTGGATTCGATGTGACCGTAGATCAATGGTTGGTATTAAAAAACCTAGCCGAAAACCCGGAACTCAGTCAGACTGAATTGGCAAACTTAGTGTTTAAGGATCATCCTACCCTAACTCGGATTTTGGATTTACTTTATAAAAAAGGATACATTATCCGGGTACAACATCCACAGGATCGTAGAAGTTTTCAATTACACTTGACCGAAGCCGGTGTAACCAAAGTTGCTGAATTGAAACCGAAAGTACTTCAATTTCGCGAAAAGGCTTGGGAAAAATTGACTGAAACAGACTTCCTAGAATTCAAACGCATTCTAAATACCATCTACCAAAATTTGGACGAGTCAAACAAAGAAACCAACAGCTAGTTTGAAGTTCAGCAGATGAAAATCAGACCTTAACCAAACGTATTTTACCACTCCATGAACACCCCCACCATCCACACAGATCTTTGCATTATCGGTGCAGGCCCAGTAGGACTTTTTGCAGTTTTTGAGGCAGGATTACTCAAAATGAGATGTCATTTAATTGATGCATTGCCACAAATTGGAGGTCAACTTTCTGAAATTTACCCACAGAAACCCATTTACGACATACCAGGATACCCTGAAATTAACGCCCAAGATTTGGTAGACAACCTCATGGAGCAAGCCAAGCCTTTCCATCCCACCTTCACTTTGGGGGAACGAGTGGACTTTCTCAACCGCCAAGAAGACGGGAGTTTTATAGTGACGACAAGCGACAAGACAGAAGTGCATGCCAAGGTCATCGTCATTGCAGGAGGTTTGGGCTGTTTTGAGCCTAGAAAGCCTGTTTTAACAAACCTAGAAACCTTCGAAGGAAAGGGGATCCACTACATGGTAAAAAACCCAGAGTCCTTCCGCGACAAAAAGGTAGTAATCGCAGGCGGCGGAGATTCCGCCTTGGACTGGACCATTTTTCTTGCAAATGTAGCCGAGCGCGTGACTTTGGTACACCGAAATGAAACCTTCCGAGGAGCACCCGATTCAGCCTCCAAGGTCTTTGACTTGGCCCAAGAAGGGAAAATTGACCTGATTCTTTCTGCCAACCTCAAGGAAGTAACTGGCGGAGATCGATTGGAGAAAGTTGTCCTGGAAGACAAAAACCACCAAGAATTAGTCCTAAATGCCGATTACTTGATCCCCTTGTTTGGGCTATCGCCAAAGTTGGGTCCTATCGCGGATTGGGGCTTGAGCATTGACAAAAATGCAATCGAAGTAGACACGCGTGATTACTCTACCGGAGTAGAACGGATCTATGCGATTGGTGATATCAATACCTATCCGGGTAAGTTGAAACTCATCCTTTGTGGCTTCCACGAAGCTGCGATAATGATGCATTCCGCCTTTAAATACGTATATCCAGACCAAAAACTAAGTTTCAAATACACCACGGTAAACGGGGTGAATGCATTCTAAGACGAATTATGGAATTGATCAAATTTACCGTAGAAAACCAGGAAGGAGAACGCCAGGAAGTGGAAGCACCCACTGACATGGGCCTCAGTCTGATGGAAATCCTCAAGGCTTCCGAGTACCCCATTTTGGCTACTTGTGGAGGCATGGCTCTATGCGCCACCTGCCATGTAGAGATCCTGGATGGCCAAGCAGGCTTGGGTGATGCGACAGACACCGAATTGGACCAGCTGGAAAACCTGCCCGAATATTTTCCTACCTCCCGTTTGGCTTGCCAGATTCGAATTGGAGACCAATTGGAAGGCGCAGTAATCAAACTTCGGGGCGAGGACGTGGTCTAATCCCTAGTTGACTTCCAAAAAAGGATTAGTCAATTTTTATAAAAACTTCAAAGTAGCCCGATGCAAGCATCGGGCTTTTTTTTAAATTGATGTAGCGAATCCCTACATCTTTTCGTTCTGAGAAAAAATAAGAGAATCCATGAAACATATCCCAATTTTTTTGATCTCCCTACTATTCCTCTCTTGTGAACTTTCTACGACCGATCCGCCTATCATTTCTTTGGAAGAATTATTGAACTACCAAAAGGAAATAATCCAACTTTCAGAATCGATCTCTTGTACAGATGCTTCAGAATGGAAATTTGCACCCATGGGAAGTAAAGCTTGTGGAGGTCCCATGCAGTACATTGCCTACCATCAAAGTATTGAACAAGCTATTTTAGACCTAGTAGAACGATTTACTTCCTTACAAAAAGCGTACAATGAGCAAAATAAGGCAGTGTCAGATTGCTTGTTAATAGGGCCACCTCTACGTGTTCAATGCGAAGGCAGCAAAGCTATTCTAGTGTATTGATTTTTTAATGATTCCTGATGTAAACTTTTTATCAGGCACCCATTTTTTTCTTGGTCGTCCCAATGGGGCGACCATTTTTTTAAGACTTCAAAAATAGCTACTCCTCTTGAAGCAGGACATTCAAAAGCTCACAAGCAGCCTCCGAAAGGATGGTTCCAGGTCCAAAAACAGCAATTACCCCCTCTCTTTTCAAAAAGTCATAGTCCTTGGCGGGAATTACACCTCCAGCCACTACTCGTATATCTGGACGGCCCATTTGCCGCAAGCAAGAGATTAATTCCGGAACCAGGATCTTATGGCCAGCCGCCAAAGAAGAAACACCCACCAGGTGTACGTCATTTTCAATAGCTTGCTCTGCTACCTCTTGAGGGGTTTGAAACAAGGGACCAATATCCACATCAAATCCAAGGTCCGAGAAGCCGGAAGCAATCACTTTGGCCCCTCGATCGTGACCATCTTGTCCCATTTTAGCCACCAAAATCCGAGGTCTTCTGCCCTCTAACTGAGCAAATCGATCCGAAAGACGTTGGGCTTCTACAAATGATTTTTGTTGGTTCACTTCTGTTGCATATACTCCAGATATGGATTGGGTTTGAGCCTTATGGCGACCAAAAGCTTCCTCCATAGCAAAGGAGATTTCCCCTAAAGTAGCTCTTTTTCTTGCTGCATCTAAAGCTAGTTCCAGTAAATTACCTTCTCCAGAAGCAGCGGCATGACGAATTCTAGTCAAACTAGCTGCTACTTCCTCCGGATTCCGCACACTTTTTACATGCTTCAAACGCATAATTTGAGAATCCCTCACTGATTGGTTGTCTACTTCCAAGAGTTCTAATTCTGTCTTTTCATGCACTCGATAGCGGTTGACACCAACAATAACATCCTTCCCTCCGTCGATTCTTGCCTGCTTTTTGGCTGCAGCCTCCTCAATCCGGAGCTTCGGAAGCCCGGTTTCAATGGCTTTGGTCATCCCGCCCAACTTTTCTATTTCTTCAATCAGACTCCAGGCTCTCTTCGCCAATTGATCTGTCAAGTACTCTACATAATAGGCCCCTCCCCAAGGGTCTACGACCTCTGTGACCCCTATTTCTTGTTGCATCACCAACTGGGTATTCCGCGCAATGCGAGCAGAAAAATCAGTGGGAAGCGCAATTGCCTCATCCAAGGAATTGGTATGCAACGATTGGGTATGCCCCATGACGGCAGCCAATGCCTCTAGGGCAGTTCGAGTGACATTATTGAAGGGATCTTGTTCGGTGAGCGACCAACCCGAAGTTTGGCAATGTGCGCGTAAAGCCAACGATTTTGGGTCTTTAGGACCAAATTGAGCGACTAGTTTGGACCAAAGTAAACGCCCTGCACGTAACTTAGCCACTTCCATGAAATAGTTCATCCCTATACCCCAAAAGAAGGATAGTCTCGGAGCAAAATCGTCGATCGCCAGACCTGCCTTCAAACCCGTACGGAGGTATTCCACCCCATCCGCCAGGGTGTAGGCCAATTCCAAATCTGCCGTAGCCCCAGCCTCTTGCATGTGGTATCCGGAGATGGAGATGGAATTGAATTTAGGCATCTCCTTGGAGGTAAAGGCAAAAATATCCCCAATGATCCGCATGCTTGCCTGTGGGGGATAGATGTAGGTATTGCGCACCATGAATTCCTTA
>JALRIY010000105.1 GCA_023255285.1 Algoriphagus sp. | reverse complement strand
TCTAGCCTACACAAGTGGTTAAGCGTTCCATTAGGTGCAGGTTTACTTTTTGTAAAAAAAGATAAGATTTCTAAAATCCAACCTCTTCTGGCACCAGGTAACTTGAATTTAACTAGCATTGCCTACCTCAACCACATTGGCACCCACCCTGCGGCCACGGATTTAACAGTACTAGATTCCCTTGCGTTCCAAGAGAAAATCGGTTCCAAGAGAAAGGAAGATCGACTTCGGTTTATCCAAAAATACTGGTCTGATCAAGTGCGGAATGTGCCTGGAATACGGGTGAACACACCTGAAGATCCTGCTCGATGCTGTGGTATTGGAAACGTGTGGGTAGAAAAACTGAACCCTTCAGAAATGGGTAAAATACTGATGGATAAATACAAGATTTTTACCGCTCCCATTGATGGATCGGGAGTTCGGGGAGTTCGTGTGAGCCCAAATATTTATACAAGCACTGCGGATTGTGATGCCTTGGTTATAGCACTGAAAGAAATGGCAAAATCTTAACACCTAAAGAAAAATTTACAACAAGGGCTTCTTTAGCCTTTTTTTATTGTAAACAAAAAAAACATCCATTCCAAAAAAATAATAAGTGTATTACTTGGAATTCATTGGTAGATAGGCAAAATTTGCAGCCTTAAATCATGGATAACTTCAAAAGCATATCATTTAGCTCAAAATCGTCTTTTTTACAGACGGCAGATACGTTATTGAAGTTTATTTTTTCATCATTTTGCCTAAGGCAGACCTTCAGGGTTTAACCCTCTACAGATTTATGTCTCCCTTCGCGGAAGGCACCAATAGCACCCTCCTTTTATACAAGTTTCTAGCCTTGCCCATCAAGTGGCAAAATTATATTGACTAAACTATGGAAGAATTAGCATTCCACATTGGAGTTGCGAATAGCACTCATAAACTATATGCCGATCAAATAGCAGCAGAGATGGAAAATTCTGCCAAAGCTAGAGGAACTGGTATAGCCAAACGAAGTCCTGCTTATTTAGAAGCCAAAATGGAAGAAGGAAAGGCAGTCATTGCTTTAACTAGCTCAGGAAACTGGGCAGGGTTTTGTTACATTGAGGCTTGGGGGCATGGGAAATTTGTTGCTAACTCTGGTTTGATTGTAGCTCCTGAATACAGACAATATGGGTTGGCTCGAAAAATCAAACAAGAAGTATTTAAATTGAGTCAAGAAAAATACCCAGAATCAAAGATTTTCGGTTTGACTACTGGAGCTGCAGTAATGAAAATAAATTCAGAATTGGGCTATATCCCCGTTTCTTATTCCGCATTGACAGATGACGAAGAATTTTGGAAAGGTTGCCAAAGTTGCGTCAACTTTGAAATCTTGACAGCAAAAAATCGACAAAATTGTCTCTGTACAGCTATGCTTTTTGATCCAAAATCGAAGAAAAAAGAAAGTTAATACAATAAAAAAAAAGTAATAATTACTTTAATGCTTTCAAAACCTATCCTATGAAAAAAGTAGTTTTAGCTTACAGTGGTGGATTAGACACCACCTTTTGTGCCCTTCATCTCTCAAAAGACTTGGGGTACGAAGTTCATGCAGTCCTAGTAAATACGGGTGGATTTGGAGAGCAAGAACTTTTAGCAATTGAACAACGCGCGCATGCTTTAGGAGTTGCTTCCTTTCGACAATTGGATGTGGTTCAAGAATATTACCAAGAAGTAATTCGCTTCTTAGTTTATGGAAATGTTCTAAAAAATGACACCTACCCCCTTTCTGTTTCCGCAGAACGAATTCTTCAGGCCAAATCAATCGCAGAATATGCCCAATCCATTGGCGCTAAAGCAATTGCCCACGGTTCTACAGGAGCAGGAAATGATCAGGTACGATTTGATATGATTTTCCAAATACTAGTTCCTGAAGTGGAAATCATTACCCCCATTCGTGATCTAAAACTAAGTAGACAAGAAGAGATCGACTATTTAAAAAAGCATGGTGTATCCATGAATTTTGAAAAGGCTGCTTACTCAGTCAACAAAGGAATTTGGGGTACTTCTGTGGGAGGAAAAGAAACGTTAACTTCCTTAGGTTTTCTTCCAGAGGAGGCATGGCCTACGCCAGTTACGGAAAGTGATCCAAAAGAAATTAAATTGACTTTTGTTCAAGGGGAAATAAAAGGCATAGATGGGGTCACTTACTCTAACCCAGTTGATGCCATCCTAAAACTTCAATCTTTAGCTGCTCCCTACGGAATTGGAAGAGATATCCATGTAGGAGACACTATTATAGGAATTAAAGGTCGAGTAGGCTTTGAAGCTGCTGCTCCATTAATTCTCATTAAAGCACACCAACTAATCGAAAAGCATACTTTAACCAAGTGGCAATTATATTGGAAAAAACAGTTGTCCGAGTTCTATGGAAATCACCTCCATGAAGGGCATTTTTTGGACCCGGTGATGCGTAATTTTGAAACGTTCTTAGAAAGCACACAAGCCCATGTGACTGGAGAAGTTGAGGTCTTATTACAACCTTATCGATTTACTTTGCTTGGAATTACATCCAATCACGACTTAATGTCTGCCAAATTTGGAACCTATGGAGAAATGAATTCTGGATATACTGGCGAGGATGTGAAAGGATTTACGCGCATATTGGGTAACCAAACGTCCATTTTCCATAAGGTAAAAAAATCAAATGACTAAAATCAAAACAGCAATTATAGGAGCCGCAGGGTACACTGGGGCTGAGCTTGTTCGGCTTTTGGTACATCATCCCGCTTGCGAACTAGTATGTCTCTATTCCTCCAGCCAAAAAGGTAAACGTATCGATGAATTGCATGGTGATTTAATTGGGGATTGCGATCTTCTATTTACGGATGTAGTTCCACATTCTGGATTAGATGCTGTTTTTTTATGTTTACCCCATGGCGAGGCTACCTCGTTTCTCAAACAACATTCATTTTCAGAAACGACTGTCCTAATTGACTTATCCACTGATTTCCGAAATGAATCCGCTGGATTTGTTTATGGTTTACCAGAAGTGAATGCACAAAAAGTAAAAACAGCAAAACGAATTGCTAATCCTGGCTGCTTTGCAACAGCGATTCAATTGGCTTTGGCTCCGGCAATTCAAAAAAATTGGGTACAGAGCCCTATCCATGTCACAGGCATTACGGGTAGTACAGGTGCAGGTAAAAGTTTAACCGAAACCTCTCACTTTAGCTATAGAACAAACAACCTATCGGTTTATAAACTTTTCAATCATCAGCACCTTCAAGAAATTAAGCAAACCTTTCAACAGCTTAATCCTGAGGCAAAACAAGAAATTCTATTTGTTCCTTACCGAGGAAATTTTTCAAGAGGAATTTGGGTTACTGCCTATTTCCCGTTTACTGGAACAACGGAAATGGCCGTAGATTACTACACCGAATTCTATTCTCAAGCAGTATTTACCCACGTGACAGCAGGTGAACTTGACTTAAAGAAAGTAATAAACACAAATAAGTGCCTCCTTTCCTTACAGGTTCAAAACGGTCAATTGATTATTTATTCAGCAGTGGATAACCTCTTAAAAGGAGCTTCGGGGCAGGCAGTTCAAAACTTTAACCTTGCTTTTGGATTAGAAGAAAAAATGGGTTTGAATCTAAAATCTATTGTTTATTAAGGTAAAATTCTTGTAGCCACTTCACTTGAATAGAAAAAATGAAATTATTCGATGTTTATCCCCTCATTCCAGTCAACCTTGTTAAAGCTAAAGGAAGCCGTTTGTGGGATGACCAAGGCCAAGAATATTTGGATTTGTATGGAGGACACCCAGTCATCTCCATCGGACATAGCCACCCGCATTATGTACAACGCATTACGGAACAAGTTGAGCAACTAGGCTTTTATTCCAACTCGATTCAAATCCCTTTACAGCAAGCCTTAGCCACCAAATTGGCAGAATTAACTTGTCTTCACGAATACCAGTTGTTTTTGGTCAATTCCGGTGCAGAAGCAAATGAAAACGCCCTAAAAATGGCTTCATTTGTCACCAATAAATCTGGTTTTATCGCCTTTCTGGATCCTTTCATGGCCGTACTTCTGCAGCAGTAGCCTTGACAGATAATGCCAAGTTAGTGGCTCCTTGCCATGAAAGAGATGATTTTTATATTTTGCCTTTAGGTGATTTAGAAGCAGTAGAAAAAATACTGGCTACACAACCCATTGCAGGAATTCTAATTGAAGGGATTCAAGGAGTAGGTGGTATTCAAGTACCAGAATCCAATTTTCTCTTAGGCCTTCAAAAATTAGCCAAATCCTACGGTGCTAAATTAATCCTTGATGAAGTACAATCGGGTTATGGTCGAACGGGTCGTTTTTTTGCACATCAATGGGTAGATGGATTGGAACCTGATTTAATTACAATTGCTAAAGGGATGGGCAATGGGTTTCCAATAGGTGGATTATTACTTTCTCCAGATTTTAAGGCGAGCTTCGGATTGTTAGGAACTACCTTTGGTGGAAACCATTTAGCTTGTGCAGCAGGTCTTGCGGTCTTAGAAGTTTTGGAAAAAGAGCAATTACAAAAAAGAGCATTGGAATTGGGTACAAAACTCATTGCTGAATTACTTACACTACCGGGTATAACTGCAGTACGAGGTAAGGGATTAATGATTGGGTTTGATTTAAACCAAGATGCAGGCCCTATTCGTAGCCTCTTGGTATCAAAATACAAGATTTTCACGGGTTCTGCCGCAAGGAAAGAAACAATCCGTCTTTTGCCTCCTCTAACTATTACGTGGGAGGAGCTCGCTTCATTTGTAAGTGCATTAAAAGATGCATTAAACTCACATTCTCAATAAATTCGTGGATCAATGAATCATTTTTATAAGTTTGAATCCAAAGAAATCGGTCAAGAATTACTGGAGTTAGCCACCTTATACAAAGCAAATCCTACCCTTCATTCAAGCAAAGGTAAAGGAAAGCGAATTGGATGTATTTTTTTAAATCCCTCGCTTAGAACACGCGTATCTACACAAATAGCTGCCCAGCAACTCGGCATGGAAGCCATTGTATTGAATATGGATAAGGAGGGTTGGGCTCTAGAAATGAAGGATGGAGCACTCATGAATGGGAGCACTGTGGAGCACATCAAAGATGCTGCTGGGGTTTTGGGTTCTTATTTTGATATTTTAGCCCTTCGTGCATTTCCTACATTAACCCAAAAGGAGGAGGATATTTCTGATTTTGTATTCCATCAGTTTGTGAACTATTCTGGAATTCCCGTGATTAGTTTAGAATCTGCAATTCGTCATCCATTGCAGAGTTTGGCAGATCAACTAACTATTCAAGAATTAGCTCAAAAAGAGAAAAAACCAAAAGTAGTACTCACCTGGGGTCCACACATAAAAGCAATTCCGCATGCTGTTGCCAATAGCTTTGCCGAATGGACCCTAGGAATGGGACATGATTTGACCATTTGTCATCCTGAAGGGTACGAATTAGATCCTATATTTACTCCTGGAGCATTAATTACTACAAATCAAGAAGAGGCGCTTGAGAAAGCAGATTTTGTTTATGTGAAAAACTGGTCCTCCTACAAGGATTATGGAAAGATTTTGACTACAGATTCCACATGGATGTTGACAGAAGCACATTTAAAAAACGCCCCTCAAGCCAAGATCATGCATTGTTTGCCTGTTCGGAGAAACGTAGAAATTTCTGATGAACTTCTAGATGGACCCCGTTCCTTGGTACAGCAACAAGCCCTCAACCGAATCTTTGCAGCCCAAGCTGTACTCAGTAAACTTCTCCCTTAATTTTCTTAAATTCAATTGTTTATGAAAATATCTGTCATCAAAATCGGAGGAAATGTAATTGACTTTCCTGACAAGCTGGAGGAGTTTTTAAGCATTTTCGCCAAGGTTCCAGGGGCCAAAATCTTGGTTCATGGTGGTGGGGTCATGGCGTCTCGGTTTGGAGAGAGTATGGGAATTATGCCTGAAATGGTAGATGGCCGGAGAATTACCGACAAGGACACCTTAGATATGGTAACCATGGTCTACGCAGGTTTAATCAGCAAAACTGTGGTTGCAAAACTTCAAGCGCTTAAAGTAAATGCACTAGGACTGACAGGTGCTGATGGAAACCTGATTCGTTCTGTTAAGCGGCCTGTACGTGGAATAGACTATGGATTTGTGGGTGATATTCAAGAGGTAAATTCATATTTACTTCAACAATTGCTTCAAATCGATGTATTGCCTGTCGTCAATGCAATCACACATGACAAAAAAGGACAATTGTTAAATACCAATGCCGATTCAATTGCATCTTCTATTGCTACTAGTTTGGCAGGAGAGCACCATGTGGACTTGTATTTTTGCTTCAATAAGTCAGGTGTACTTGTTGATGAAAATAACGAGCAATCCATTATTCCGCTGATTAATGAGGATATTTACAGCGAACTCCGTAAGGAAAATGTGATTCATTCAGGAATGATTCCTAAGCTAGACAACGCCTTTGAAGCCCTAAAACAAGGAGTTCAACGGGTTTGGATAGGCAAAGCAGAAAATTTGTTAATGGCGGTAAAAGGAAAAACTGCTGGAACTATCATTGAGCGACAACGTTACGATTTGTACTAATGGATAACCTTAAAAAAGAAGCCGTTAGCTTATTAAAAAAATTAATTTCAATTTCTTCCTTCTCGAAATTTGAGGAAAATACCGCCCTACAGATTAATGAATTTTTAAAAAGGAAAGGGGTACAAACCCAAACCTCAGGGAATAATGTTTGGGCCTTTGCCAATCCTTACCAGAAAAATCTACCCACTGTTTGGTTAAACTCCCACCACGATACCGTAAAACCAGCAGTAGGCTATACCAATGACCCATTCTCCCCCATTGAAGTTGATGGAAAATTATATGGATTGGGTTCAAATGATGCGGGTGGGCCTTTGGTTGCATTAATTGCATCATTTTGCCACTTTATTGGCAAGCCATTGCCCTTTAATTTACTACTTATTGCCTCAGCCGAAGAAGAAATTTCTGGATCGAATGGCATCAGTAGTTTACTTTCTATCCTCCCTCCTGCCGAATTAGTACTTGTTGGAGAACCTACTCAAATGAAATTAGCTGTAGCTGAAAAAGGGTTGCTCGTTTTAGAAGGCACAATCAAGGGAAAAGCTGGACATGCAGCAAGAGAAGAAGGAGTGAATGCCATTTATCTAGCATTAAATGATTTGACAAAAATAAAAGAGTACCAATTCAAGAAGGTTTCTCCTTTATTAGGCCCCTCCAAACTATCCTGTACCATTATTCAAGCTGGAGAACAGCACAATCGGGTTCCTGAAATTTGTACGTATGTTTTGGATATACGAATGAACGAACTGTACACCCATGAGGAAATACTTGACGAATTAAGTAAAGAGTTGACTGCAGAATTGGTGCCAAGAAGTATGCGGCTTCGTTCCTCTTTTCTTCCAGAAAATCATGCATTACAGCAGGTCGCAAAAAAATTAGGATTGGAGATGTTTGGAAGTCCCACACTATCGGATCAAGCATTAATCCCCTATCCTTCAGCCAAGATTGGCCCTGGTGATTCTGCAAGATCCCATACTGCGGATGAGTTTATTTACATTCAAGAATTGGAAGAAGGTATACCCCTTTACATTTCTATTTTAGAGCAGTATGCTGCTTTACGAAGCTATTAAAAATACAAGGAGTAATGAAACTTTGGCAAAAAACAAGTACTAGCAAACGAGAAGTGGAACAATTTACGGTAGGTAATGATCCACAGTTCGATATTCTTTTGGCTCCCTACGATGTCCTAGGTTCAATGGCCCATGCCACTATGCTTTGCAGTATTGGTTTAGTTAGCCAAAAAGAAAATGAGTTACTTCAAAAAGGGCTAAAAGAAATTTTT
>JALRIY010000104.1 GCA_023255285.1 Algoriphagus sp. | reverse complement strand
AAGTCTGCTGGCAATGGATTTCCATCCGCATCGCTCAATGGTGGAGAAAATTCCCAACTGAAAGAGAGCGCTTGGTAGTTGGGTGGACTGATTTCACTTGTTAGCTGAATAGGGTTATTAGCGCAAGGAGCCTCTGGATCCCAGCTAAAGTCAATGGTAGGGTCAATGGTTACGTTGGGAGCAAAGATGGGAAAGACGCGTCCACAAAAATCAGCACCGGTAAATGGGTCCTCTTCTACCACTAAGGTAGTTAAGGTGGGCTCATTGGGATTGGTAATCTTTCCTACGATTTGAGGTCCCCCAACTACCTCTTCATATAAGTAATACAAGGATTCATCTGGTCCTACTTTTAAGTCGTAGACTTGGGTCAAAGTGGCTTCAAGTGGAATTTCTTCCGGGGTTGCATCGAGGAAATTGGTAGGAATTCGAAGGAGTTGATCTCCCCTAGAAAAGTAGATATAGGCTCCATTGGGAGAAAAATCTGCACCAGAAATAGGTCCCGCTCCGCCGGAGTTGCTTAGAGCTTGGGGATTTCCGAAGGATCCTGTTGCCGAGTCAAACGGCGCTAAGAAAATATCCTCTCCTGGATTTTTGGGAAGGAGAAGCAGTTGCCCTAAATACTCATCAAAGACTATGGATGAAGGTTCGATTGGGATTCCTTGAGTGCCTGTAAGGGTGAAGGAACCTACGGTGTTTTCCAAGCGTCTTGCTTGAAGATTACCTCCTGCAAAGCTGATTAGGTAGGAGGGGGAGCTTTGAGTTTTGACGACTAAAACGGCACCTTGAGCGGACCCAATGACTTGATTTTTACTCGTAATTTGTCCTAGAGGCGGCTCGTTCCCTGTTGCCTGGCCTGGGGCATTCATATCTACGAGAGCATATTGAAGTTGTCCGGTGAGGGAAATATAAAAAATATAAAAGAGCTTGTTGCCGTTTGGATTGTACTCCAAAAAACCTGTAGCCACGGTTTGCCGACCTTGAAAATTCCCATTCAATCCGGGAGCAGAACCTTCAATGGGACTCCCCGAGTAATTGTATACCAATTCTCCATTGGTATAGAATAAGGGTTGCCCAGTGATGGGATCTATGGCAATCGCATTGTTGTCAGCCCCATTCAGGATGGAAGCGGGAAGTGTTTGAACCGAAGCAACTGCTCCTTTACCGAAGGAGAGGTAGGGATGGTCACCGGTACTACAATTTCCAAAAATCCATTCGTTCTCGTTGTAGCCTTGCGCGAGGGAAGTGCTTATTCCCCACCAAGCGTAGCATAGGATGCCGACAATTAGTCTAGTGAATCGTATGGTATTCAACTTGCTTTTCATATTTTTAAGGCTACTTCTAAAACAACCGCTAAGCATCCTCGTTTAGAAGTGAAGTACTTATTCAAATAAACGAACAATTTCGTGTTAAGGTCTCTGCTGACAGTGGTTTTTTTTACGGTGCTTGGTTGGGCTTCAATTTCCGAAGCACTTGCCCAAGATCCACAGTACAGCCAATACTACGCAGCCCCACTTTACCTTAATCCTGCTATGGCAGGGGGAGAGTTGATGGGAAGGGTAGGATTTAACTACCGAAACCAGTGGCCTTCATTGGATGCTCAATTCACCACTTTTTCTGCGTATTACGACACCTACCTTCCAGACTACAATTCTGGGATAGGAGTTCATGTCATGCAAGATACGGAAGGTGCATCTAAATTACGTTCTACCTCGATTTCGGTAATGTATTCCTACGAATTGCGACTAGCAAATAATTTGTACTTCCGACCTGGTTTTCAAACTAGTTACTTGCGAAGGGAAATTGGGTTTTATGAAAACTTGATTTTTGCAAATCAGATCAATCCTGTGGATCCTACTGGACCCTTGCTTCCTGGTTCTGATATTCCTGGATTGGGTGATCCAGTGAACATCTTTTCGCTTTCAGTTGGAGGGTTGCTCTTTACAAAAAATGCCTGGATTGGATTTTCTGCACATCACCTAAACGAACCTAACCAATCCTTTGTGGACGGCCTGAGCCCATTGCCAAGCAAACTTTCTTTTCATGCTGGTTACCGAATTTCCTTAGGTTCAGGAAGCATGCGAAAAGACTTTACCCACTTGAGCAAACAGCGTTATTTGACTCCCACCTTGAATTACAAAAAGCAAGGTCCTTTTGAACAGCTGGATATGGGTGCCTATTTTTATGTAGAACCTATTGTATTTGGAGCTTGGTATCGGGGATTACCTTTTAGGCCAGTGGATGGACAAAGTAACCGAGATGCTATTGTAATGATGGTAGGCGTCAATTTAATCACAGGGTTAAATATTGGTTATAGCTTTGACTATACGGTGTCCCAACTAGGTATACAAAGCGGGGGAGCTCATGAATTGAGTCTGTCCTGGACTATTCCCAGTCGAAATCAAGGCAAGCCCTTGGGCCGTGACACTATTTTACCTTGTCCTAAATTTTAAAATAAATGGAGACTCAGAGTTTGTCGTACCTGCTGGTGGGGGTACTTACTTTTGGTTTTGTTGTCCCCCTATTTTTGGAGTATTTACAGGTGTCCCTGCCAAGTTCAAAAATACCAGACACCCTAGCTGAATACCTAAGTGTAGACAAGTTGGCCGAGAGTAAATCTTATCAGCGGACAAATTTTTATTTCAAAGCGGTGACGAGCAGTTTTACTTTTCTAGTGACCCTTCTCTGTGTGACCCAAGGGTGGTTTGGAGCAATAGATATCTGGATTGCAGGTTTTGGTTATTCTCCATTTATTAATTCCCTTCTATTTTTTGGGTTAATCTTTGTGGTTTCAGATGTGCTCAGCCTGCCTTTTGATTACTACAGTACCTTTGTAATTGAGGAAAAGTTTGGTTTTAATAAAACCACTGTACATACCTTTTTCTTAGATAAATTGAAAGCATATGCGTTATCTCTTGTGGTAGGGGGAGGTTTATTGCTGATTTTTCTGTGGTTGATACATGCTATGGGCCCTCAGTTCTGGTGGCAGTTTTGGTTACTAGCAGGGGTTTTTATGGTCTTAGTGAATGTGGGCTACACGGCTTGGATCCTTCCCTTATTCAATACGCTGACTCCACTAGCCGAAGGAGAGGTACGATCTAAGTTGCTGCACTATGCGGCAAAGGTTAATTTTTCCATTCAGCACATTTTTGTGATGGATGGCAGTCGACGGTCTGCGAAAGCAAATGCTTTTTTCTCAGGATTTGGCAAGCAAAAAAAAGTGGTGCTCTATGACACCCTTTTGGAGCAGCATCCCCCAGAGGAATTGGTAGCCGTATTGGCCCATGAAATTGGGCATTACAAGAAAAGACACCTGAAGTGGAGTATGTTGATTTCCTTGATCCAAGTAGGGACACTCCTGTTTTTGTTGGGGCAAGTGGTTTTTTCAGAAACAATGAGTTTGGCCTTAGGAGGAAGCAGCTGGTCAGTACATTTGAATATTTTGGGTTTCACGATGCTCTTTGCGCCGTTAACCATGATCTTGGGAATTGGAATGAACTGGCTTAGCCGCAAGCATGAATTTGAGGCAGATCAGTACGCCAAAGAAACTTATGGAGGTAAGCCACTAGCAGAAGCCTTGAAAACGCTTTCAGTAAAAACCCTCAGTACCATCCATCCGCATCCCTGGTACGTGTTTGTCAACTACTCCCATCCACCGCTTTTGCAGCGATTGCAGCGCTTAGAGGAATAAGAGGTGGTTTGATTTTTTTTGTTTTAGGCCTAGACTTCTCTTCTAAAAAATGTAATTTTCTCTAGTATTGACCTGAAGCCCATGAGAGACCTTGCCAATTTTCCTTACCCACTGAGCGACCTTTTTCCCCAACCCATAACTCCTAATGATTGGGATAGATATCGGCTGAGCCAAGAGCAGGTCGATTTTTTTCATGAACAGGGGTATTTGGCTGGGATTCAACTCCTTGATGAAACCCAAATTGCTGCCTTATCCCAAGCATTGGATGAGGTGATGGATCCCAAGCACCCGCTGCATGATTTATTCCATGAGTTTCACAGCAACGAATCTGAAGATCCCAATACGGTTTTATTTCATTCATTAGGACACTGGCGGATATCGGAAGCTTTTCATGATGCGATTTGGAATCCAGCATTTCGGATGGTTGCAAGTCAATTGCTCGGGAATCGAGGTGTTCGCTTTTGGCACGATCAGTTGTTTTGTAAGCCTGCGCACCATGGCGGAGTAGTCGCCTGGCATCAAGATTATTCGTACTGGACCCGTACCGTGAACATGCAGCATTTGACCTGCTGGTGTGGATTGGATGATGCCACAGAGGAAAATGGTTGCTTGCAATACGTGCCTGGATCTCATCGCTGGGGGCTTTTGGAGAAGCCTGCGCTTGCGGGAGCTATGGATGGACTGTTGGAAATGCTATCGGCAGAGCAGAAAGCTCAATTTGCACCCGTGGCGATTCCCTTGAAAGCCGGTTATGCTGCCTTTCATCATCCTCTGTTGGTGCATGGGAGTTATGCCAACTATTCCCCTCGATCCAGAAAAGCTTTTGTGTTGAATGTGTTTGCAGATGGGACAATTTCTGATTCTGACGAGCCCCTACTGGCTGGAGTTCCGGTGATTCCAAAAGGAGAAAAAATGGGAGGTAAATTTTTCCCACTCCTAATTGATCCTGAAAACCTGTAAATTCGCCTTTCTAATCCCGTGTTCTGCATATAGCTAGCTAGAGGATAGCATCACATGGCATGGTCCTTGTCGAGCACCTGCTTCGTATTTTAATTTTCAATCAATGGCTTCTGGACTATTTGCTTTATTAGATGATATCGCTACCCTGATGGATGATGTAGCAGTAATGAGTAAAATAGCAGCAAAGAAAACTGCGGGGATTTTAGGGGATGATCTCGCAGTCAATGCAGAGAAGGCTTCTGGATTTGTGTCCGATCGAGAATTACCGGTGCTGTGGGCTATTACCAAAGGTTCGGCATTGAATAAGCTGCTGATTCTTCCTGTTGCCTTTCTACTAAGCGCATTTGTTCCTCTAGCCATTACTGTAATTCTTGTACTAGGGGGGCTTTACCTTGCCTATGAAGGGGCGGAGAAAATCCATGCCTATATTTTCCCCCATCCTGAAGAAAAAGAAGAAGATTTGGATTTTGAAATCACTAAAGAAGAAATTTTATCACTTGAAAAGAAAAAAATAAAGTCTGCAATTACTACAGATTTTATCCTTTCTGTGGAGATTGTCATCATCGCAATGAGCACAGTGGTAGGCAAACCGTTGTTCAATCAAGTGGCAGTGGTATCATTAATTGCCTTGATTGCAACGGTAGGAGTCTATGGAATAGTGGCTTTGGTAGTCCGAATGGATGAGTTTGGATATAAATTAATCGCTCTCAATGATCGTGAGGATAGCTTCTCTGACAAGGTAGGTTGGATGTTGGTCAATGCCTTGCCTCATTTTGTGCGAGGGATTGGTTTTATTGGGACTTTAGCCTTGTTATTGGTTTCAGGAGGTATTTTTTCGCACAATATTCCTTTTTTTCACCATCTATTGCCTACTTGGCCAGACATAGTCAAAGAATTTCTTTTTGGATTGGTAGTAGGATTTGTGGTATTAATCCCCATCATGATTTTTCAGAAGGTTCGAAAAAAATCAAGGTAAGATTTAATTTGAAAGCCGAGGATTATGCCTATTTTCAAAGTATCTAAATCTGCTCATATGAAGTTTTTACTCCAACAGTTTTTCAGTTTTTTATTGTTTCTCCTTCTTCTGCCCCAATGGGGTTTTGGACAGTTAGGGGAGTCCTACCTGCACTATGAAGGGGGAAAAGGACTAGGTGAAGGCAAGCACATTGTCTTGGTAGCTGGGGACGACGAATACCGATCGGAGGAGTCTATGCCCATGTTAGCCAAGATTTTATCTTCTCATCATGGGTTTAAAACTACGGTGCTATTCCCCATTGATCCAAGTACTGGGGACGTAGTGCCCAACTATCAAACTAATATTCCAGGATTGGAGCATCTTGCTTCAGCAGATTTAGTCATTGTATTGATTCGATTTCGGGAGTTGCCTGATGCCCAGGCAAAGTACTTAGAAGACTATCTTTTGTCGGGTAAACCTATTATTGGATTGCGAACATCCACACACGGCTTTGCCTATCAAAAAAATAAGGGTTCCAGATTTGCAAAGTGGGACTGGACGAGTAAAGTTCCCGGATGGGAGCAAGGATTTGGGAAGCGCATCTTCGGAGAAACTTGGATCAATCACCACGGAGACCATGGAAAAGAAGGTACTAGGGGCTTGGTCGATGGAGTACAACAAAGCGCCAATCATCCGATCCTTCGAGGAGTAAAAGATATCTGGGGACCTTCAGATGTGTATGGAATTAAGAGTTTACCTGCTGATACGGAGGTCTTGGTGTATGGGCAGTCAACTGCAGGGATGAATGACCAAGCTCCACTAATCTGGGAAAAGTCGGTGATGCCAATCGCCTGGACCAAGCCCTATCAACTTGAAGGTGGAAAGTCAGGAATGGCCTTTGCCTCAACTATGGGGGCTTCCTTAGACTTTCAAAGTGCTGACCTGAGAAGACTAGTTGTTAATGCATCGTTTTGGTTATTGGGGATGGGTGATGTAGTTACCGCGGATTTGAATGTAGACTATGTGGGCACCTATCAGCCTACTCCTTTTGGATTTGGCACCTTTCGAAAAGGTATGCGCGTGTCGGATTTTAGATAATTGTTCCAGAAACAAGGTGCTTTCTGAGTAGAATTCATATCCTACAACGAAACCCCAACTCGAAATTCTTCAATCAGTGTTCGGTGTTCGAAATTAATTTAATCCCGTATTTCGTACCTCTACTTTGTACTTAGTATTTGTTACGTTGTACCATCATTTTCCCATTTCTAATCCATTCCCCCATGACTAAAATAGGTTTCAATGTACTTGCCTGGTCGGCAGAAATTTCCCCTAAGCTTTTTCCCATTTTGGATCGCTTGAAGGCGATCGGCTACGATGGTGTCGAATTTTTCATTGGAGATACGGATGCCACTTCTTGTCGGTTGGTGGGGGACTATTGTAAAAATATAGGGTTGGAAGTCACGGCAGTGACTGTAATGGCTGCGGAGGAGAACCCAATTTCTCCCGATCCATTGGTTCGGCAAAAAGCAAGGGAAAAGCTCTGTTGGGTCATCGATCGCGCAGCTGACTTAGGTGCTGAGGTACTATGTGGTCCTTTTCATTCTGCCTTTGCCACCTTTGCGGCTCGTGCACCTTTGTCGGAGGAATACGAATGGTCGGCGGAGGTTTTGCGTGAGGTAGGAACCTATGCGCAAGGTTTGGGGATACTACTTACTCCCGAGGCACTCAATCGATTTGAATGTTACCTAGCCAATACGATGGGACAATTAGATCACTTGCTGGCCCTTGTTAATCATCCTAATGTACAGGGCATGTTTGATACCCATCATGCGAATATGGAGGAGAAAAAACTTGGACTTGCCATCGAACAGATTGGCCCACGCTTACGCCATGTGCATATCTCAGAGAATGATCGAGGTACGCCAGGATCTGGGCATGTGGACTTTGACGAGACCTTCAGTACATTGAAGAAAATCGGCTATTCGGGCTGGTTGACCATAGAAGGGTTTTCGCGGAATGACCCAGACTTTGCCAATGCGATTGGGGTTTGGCGGGAGTTTTCTGATCCTTGGGAAATGGCTGAGCAAGGCTACCAACTCATTAGAGAAATGTGTGCGAAATACGGTTTGTAGCTAGCAGGTTAAAAGCTCGTCTGGGCACTTACTGTTTTGGTATATACCAGCTGTTAGTGCTGAGGTCTATCCCCCCTGTAAGTTCTTCTTGTACCACACGGTCAATGATCCACACGCCTTTTTGGGACATGGACTCAAAGGTG
>JALRIY010000103.1 GCA_023255285.1 Algoriphagus sp. | reverse complement strand
CAATATAGTACGTAAATGGATTAATTCAGGAAAAGAATTTAGGTGAAAAGTCTTCTAGTTTTGAAGGACATATGTTTCACCTTGCCCGAATTGGCACAAACTGATAGACAATGAACTGGAAAGGAGTATTTCCCGCGGTAACCACTAAATTTCATGCAGACGGCAGTCTAGACATGGACTTATTTTTCAAAAACATAGACTTTCAACTTGCTTCTGGTGTTCACGGAATTATTCTAGGAGGGACCCTCGGCGAAAGTTCGGTGCTCTCACAAGAAGAAAAAATCACCCTTACCAGAGAAACTGTCAATTACGTCAATGGTAGGGTACCTGTCGTCCTCAACATTGCAGAAGGCGCTACGCAAGATGCGCTATTCTGGGCCAAAAAAGCGGAGGAGCTAGGCGCCTCTGGACTGATGATCCTTCCTCCTATGCGCTACGCGGCAGATGCAAGAGAAGTAGTCGCCTATTTCAAGGCGGTAGCTAATGCCACCTCACTTCCCATGATGATCTACAACAATCCAGTAGACTACAAGACATTGGTGACCTTGGACATGTTTGCTGAATTGGCAGACTGCCCCAATATCCAAGCCATCAAAGAATCTACTCGCGACATCTCCAACGTGACACGCATGATTAATCGATTTGGAGACCGTTTTCAACTCCTTTGTGGGGTAGATACCTTGGCCCTAGAAGAACTCCTCATGGGAGCAGTTGGATGGGTGGCAGGCCTTGTTTGTGCCTTCCCAAAAGAAACTGTAGTCATCTACAACTTGGTTCAGGAAGGTAAAATCGAGGAGGCACGGAAAATTTACCGCTGGTTCTTACCCCTTTTAGAACTCGATATCCATCCTAAACTGGTGCAGTACATTAAGTTGGCCGAGCAGCATTGTGGCATAGGATCCGAACACGTACGTGCCCCTCGTTTGACGCTAATTGGTGAGGAGCGCACACGAATTGAAAAAATAATAACGGACGGAATTAAAAATAGACCGGCACTTTAAAAAAGAAGTAGGTCTACAATTGAAATAAAGTAAAAATAGACTTCGCTTCGCTCAGCGAAATAGGTTGAAACAAGAATTGAATCCTTAATTTTCCCGAGCTTGCTCGGGTCATTGCGCGTGTATTTCTAAAATAAACAACTTATCACTCATGAATATCGATTCCATCTTTCAAGCAGCCCAAACTGCTTTTCTAGATTATAAAAATCTGTCTGGCAAGGAAAAAGGGCATTTTTTGGATACCCTAGCCGAAATTTTGGAATCCAATCGCGAATCTATCGTTCCCCTAGCCGTTCGGGAATCCAACCTTCCTGAGGGGCGAATAAATGGTGAGCTGGGTAGAACTACCGGGCAAATTCGCCTGTTTGCAAACTTGGTCAAGGAAGGATCATGGGTAGAGGCCACCATCGACCCCGCCCTGCCGGATAGAAGCCCACTTCCAAGAGCAGATATTCGCCGATTTTTAACTCCATTAGGTCCTGTAGTGGTCTTCGGGGCAAGCAATTTTCCCTTGGCATTTTCTACGGCAGGAGGGGACACCATTTCTGCCTTGGCGGCAGGTTGTCCAGTGATCTACAAGGCACATCCTGCACATCCAGAGACCTCACGAAAAGTAGCCGAGTGCATCCACCAAGCCCTTGCCGCCACTAACCTTCCTACTGGACTATTTACCCATGTGGAAGGTGGTATTGCTGAAGGACAAGCACTGGTACAGCATGCGTTAGCTAAAGCAGTAGCCTTTACGGGTTCTCATGCCGGAGGGATGGCTCTATTCAAATTGGCTAACCAACGAGAGGAACCCATCCCCGTGTATGCTGAAATGGGATCGGTCAATCCAATCTTCTGTTTTCCTAACAAACTTGCCAAGGAAATAGAGTCGCTAGCAAAGGTATTTGTGGGATCACTCACCTTGGGTGTAGGACAGTTTTGCACCAACCCCGGTTTGATATTTGTTCCTGCTAGTCAAGCCAAGACATTCGAAACTCATTTGATTGAAGAATTAAAAGGTATTCCAGCCGCCCCGATGCTTCATCCTGGAATAGCAAAGTCCTTTCACGATTCCATTCAAAACTTGGAAACTAGGGGGGAACTACGTTGGATAAAAGTAGCAGCGCCCAAGCACCTCTTGAATGGAAGTGCGGCTTTGGCAGAGATTCAGGTTTCCGATTGGCTGAAAGACAACCAATTTCAACAGGAAGTATTTGGTTCCTTTGCACTAATGGTCGTTTACCAAGAAATGGAAGATTTATCGGAAGTAGCCAGGCAGCTTCAAGGCCAATTGACCATAACGGTATGGGCAGAGGCCGACGAATTGGAGGCACAAGTCCCTCTTCTAAACTTGCTTGAAGAAAAATGTGGGCGTCTCCTCTTTAAAGGTGCGCCTACTGGTGTGGAAGTAGGCAATGCCATGCAACACGGTGGACCTTTTCCGGCTACGACTGCCCCCAACAGTACCTCTGTGGGAGCCAATGCTATAAAACGATTTACCCGTCCAATTGCTTTCCAAGACATGCCACAAGACCTACTTCCCAACGCACTTAAGGATGGAAATCCACTGGGTATTTGGAGAACAGTAAATGGGAGGATAACTATGGAATAGAATAAAAATAAAGTAGAAATAAACCAGGCCTATCCGTCACGGCGGACAGGTAGGCTAGCTCGGTGAGATAAAAAACTCCAATTTCTATTTCAACTTATTTTACTAAGCGAAGCGAAGTATATTTCTACCCTAGTTCCACAGTATTTTATTTAAACAGTCTACACCCCGCAAAAAATGCCTTCACGTCACACCTTTTCCTGCATCGACGCCCACACCTGTGGAAATCCCGTACGGGTAGTTTCCGGTGGAGTTCCCTTTTTAAAAGGCAATAATATGCTTGAAAAACGTCAATATTTTCTAGATCACCTGGATTGGATTCGAACCGGGCTCATGTTTGAACCTCGTGGTCATGACATGATGTCGGGCTCCATGCTATTTCCTCCACACAATCCAGAAAATGACTTTTCGGTGCTTTTCATCGAAACTTCGGGTTGCCTCCCCATGTGCGGGCACGGTACCATTGGTACGATTACCATTGCGATCGAAGAGGGGTTGATTCACCCAAAAACCCCTGGATTTTTGCGTATGGAAGCTCCCGCAGGATTGGTCTTGGTGGAGTACCGTCAAGAGGGAAAAAAGGTGAAATCGGTCAAGCTAACCAATGTAAAAAGTTTTTTAGCTGCAGAAGGCCTTGAGATACAAACAGAGGAGTTGGGCAAGCTTACCGTCGATGTGGCCTATGGGGGCAACTTCTACTGCATTGTCGATCCACAGGAAAATTTCCCTGGAATTGAGCACTTCAAAGCGGAACAGCTCATCTCCATGGCTCGAAATCTTCGCCAAAAAATGAACGAGCACTACGACTTTGTACATCCCGAGCACGACCAGATTAGAGGCCTCTCCCATATCCTATGGACTGGAAAAACCCTCAACCCAAGCAGCACTGCACGCAATGCCGTATTCTACGGAGACAAGGCCATTGACCGCTCGCCTTGTGGAACAGGCACCTCAGCACGGATGGCCCAATGGTATGCCAAAGGATGGCTCAAGCCTGGAGACGAGTTTATCCACGAAAGCTTTATCGGCTCCAAGTTTATCGGACGCATCGAAGAAGAAACTACGATAGGAGATAAACCCGCCATCGTCCCTAGCATTGAAGGCTGGGCAAAAGTCTATGGCTACAACACGATCATCCTAGATGAGGACGATCCTTACGTACATGGATTCCAAGTAATCTAACCCTTTGAGGTCTTATTTGACCTCGAAGGTTTGTAAAAACCAAATCTAATCCTTCGAGGTTTACAATACCTCAAAGGATAATCTAACCTTTGAGATTTATAAAAGCTCGAAGGTTTAATAAACGAAAATTTCAATCCTTCGAGGTCTCGAAGACCGCAAGGGATAATCCAAATCCTGAAAGGATAAATCAAAACCTTCGAGGTCTAGAAGACCTCAAAGGTTTAAAAACTTCTGTAATGAAACCAACCCTTGTAATCGGCGGTGGAATCGTCGGCTTATTTACTGCCTACTTCCTACAAAAGGAAGGCATTGAAGTGACTTTAATTGATCGCACAGACTTAAGGGACAACTGTTCCACTGGCAATGCAGGCATGATTGTACCGAGCCACATCATCCCCTTAGCGGCTCCAGGTATGATCACCAAAGGCATCTCCTGGATGTTTTCTTCCAAAAGCCCTTTCTACATCCACCCTCGTCTGGATTTCAAATTGGCCCAATGGTGCCTACTCTTCTTCAAGGCTGCTACACCTAGCCAGGTCAATAAGGCTATTCCTTACCTCAAAAACATCAGCCTACTCAGCAAGGCGCTCTACCAGGAGTTTCGTCAGGAGCACCCTGAATCGGCCATCGCCCTAGTAGAAAAAGGCTTGATGATGGCCTATCAAACCGAATCCATGGAGAAAGAGGAGGTGGAATTTGCTCATTTAGCACGAAAATACGGGCTTGATGCAGAGATTCTTACCTCAGAAGATCTCAAGCAGGTAGAGCCCAACCTACAGTTGAAGGCGCGTGGCGCCGTTCTTTTTCCTGGGGACGCCCATTTGGATCCAGGAGCTTTATATAGCTTTTTGAAGGGCTATTTGGAAAAGAAAGGAGTAAAATTCCTTACCGAAACCCAAGTACTCGGTTTTGAAAAGGTAGGAAGTACCGTGCAGGCGGTCCTTACGGATAAGGGAAAAATCGACTGTGCAAAAATTCTGCTTTGTGGTGGATCCTGGTCAGGAGAACTCGCGCGCATGCTCCAATTCTCCCTTCCAATGATGGGTGGAAAAGGCTATTCTTTCATTCAAAAAAATAGGCCTGAAATCCAACAGGCCACCATCCTCACCGAACAAAAAGTAGCAGTAAGCCCCTACGGAGATACAATCCGATTTGGAGGAACCATGGAAATAGCAGGCACCAATCAGTCCATCAATAAAAATCGGGTAAAGGGTATTTTTGAAGCCATCAATCGCTACTATCCTGACTTTGTATCTTCTTTTCCTGAAGACGGACAGATTTGGAAAGGACTACGTCCCTGCTCCCCAGATGGACTTCCCTACATCGGGTTTGCACCCAACTATTCCAATGTACTCGTAGGCACTGGGCACTCCATGATGGGGATATCTCTCGCTCCGGGAACCGGTAAAATTTTGGCGGAACTCCACCAACAAAAAGACACTTCCATGGAAATTAAGGGATTTGAGGTAGGGAGGTATGCCTAATTGGTACCTTACCCTAAACAAGGACTTTATGGAAAATTCCCTTCAAATGGAAAGGAATTCAGCTACAAAACCTACTTTTAAGGCATGAAGCGATTCTTCCCTTTTGCTTTTCTTGTCCTAATTTCTTTTGCCTGTGAAACCAACTGGCTCCCAAAGCCTCCGGGATACAACCGCATCGACCTCCCTCGACACGAGTACAACCGTTTGGAGGAAGGCCATCCTTATCAGTTTGATTTTTCTACCCAAAGTCAAGTAGAAGCCGATTCCTTCAACCTATTGGAAAGAGATTGGATCAATCTGAACTATAAAGAATTGGGAGCTAAAGTCCACCTCACTTACAAAAAAATCGACCAAAACACGGATTTTCAAGTCCTTTCTAACGATGCATTTAACCTGACCGCCAAGCACCAAATCAAGGCTTATGGGATCGAAGAAGTAGTATTACTTACTCCAAATGGCTATTCTGCGGTAGTGGCCGAACTCACGGGAGAAGTGCCTACCCAGTTTCAATTTTTTGTAACGGACTCCACCAATCATTTTCTAAGAGGAGCCTTGTACTTCAATACTGCTCTTAAAAACGATTCCTTAGCCCCTGTCATTGAATACATCAAGCTTGACTTGGCACAGCTAATCAACTCAGTTACTTTTAAAAAAAGCCCTTCGCGTTAATTAATCTGCCCCAAACTAATGGCTACTCGTTGAACCTACCCTAATTTTTTCCAAGAAAATAGAATCAGCAAACCACCAGCAACAGCAATAGCAGCGGCCATAATTCCTTCAGCTAATTTTCCGTAGATGAAAAACCCAGTAGCAAATAACGCTGCATAGACCATAAAAGTGCCGACTAGCATCAACCCAATCTCCTTACCCAAACTTCCTGACTCTCGTTGTTCTTCAGGATAGCGATTCAACACAGAACTCCATCCTAGCGAAGCAGGACGTACTTTTCGATAAAAAGAAAGTAAAATTTCATCTTTCTCGGGCTGGGTAAGGAAAGTTACCAGCAACCAGCCTACCGTAGTGATTGCTACCGAATACACCAACTTGAGGTAAGAAGCTTCTACAGGAATATCCACCCAGCCTACTTTAGGATTAATCACCTCAAAGAAAATTGCTACCACAAAAGAAATGGCCATGGCAGAGATTTCGGTGTAGGCATTGATTCTCCACCAAAACCATCGGAGAATAAAAATTAAGCCAGTACCTGCTCCTATTTGAAGTAAAATTTCAAAAGCAGACAAGGCAGATGAAAGGGCCAAGGCCAAAATAGCAGATAACACCATCAATACCACAGTAGAAATCCTTCCTACTGCGACCAATTCCTTGTCACTTGCCTTTGGCTTTACAAATCGCAAGTAGAAATCATTCACCACATAACTAGATCCCCAGTTGAGGTGGGTGGAAAGCGTGGACATGACTGCAGCAATCAAGGATGCTAGCACAATCCCTATCAACCCTTTCGGTAAAAAAGTAAGCATGGCTGGATAAGCCAAATCATCTCCCAACTTATCTGCTGGGATATTCGGAAAGGCCACCTGCAAATCTGAAATCGTAGGGAAAACCACCAAGGATGCCAGTGCAACGATAATCCAAGGCCAAGGTCTCAAAGCATAATGCGCAATATTGAAAAACAAGGTAGCCCCCATTGCATTTTTCTCGTCTTTCGCCGACAACATACGCTGGGCAATATATCCCCCTCCTCCTGGCTCCGCTCCTGGATACCAAGTTGCCCACCACTGAATTGCTATAGGCAAAATAAATAAGGGAACATAGACGTTTGGATCTGAAAAATCAGGGATGAAATCCAATTTGGTCGACACCGCCTCGTGGCTGAGAAGGTTTTGCAAAGAACCTATTTCAGGTAAATCCAAAAGGTAATAAGCCGCCCCAAAAGAACCTGCCATCGCAATAAAAAATTGAAAAAAATCGGTCAAAAGCACACCCTTTAATCCCCCTAAAGAAGAATAAACAACGGTGACAATAGAAGCAATCAACAACGTTTGGAAAGGAGACAAACCCAGCATGACTCCCCCAATTTTAATTGCTGCAAGCGATACCGTGGCCATTATTACTACGTTGAAAAACACCCCCAAATAAATGGCGCGAAATGCACGCAAAAATGCAGCTCCCTTGCCCGAATAACGCATTTCGTAAAACTCCAAATCAGTGGTTGCCTCAGACCTTCTCCACAACTTGGCATACACAAATACAGTCAACATTCCTGTCAATAAAAATGCCCACCATGCCCAATTTCCAGCTACCCCATTTTTACGAACAATATCGGTAACCAAATTAGGCGTATCCGCTGAAAAAGTAGTTGCTACCATGGAAACACCAAGAAGCCACCACGGCATGTTGCGCCCCGATAAGAAAAATTCTTTTGCTGAACTACCAGCTTTTTTGGCAGTAAACAGACCAATCAGCAACGAAATAATAAAAAAGGCAACAATGATGCCCCAATCTAAGGCGCTAATGTTCATAGGATTTTGGGTTAATTTGAAGGGCAATAAACAAAAATATTTGGTGAAGAACATGTGGTTTTTTTAATTTCTGATTATCCGCTTTGTCACCAGTTACCAAATAAAAATAAGGTTTGAAGTTCATTTTAATGAGCTGCGGTCTTTGGAATGTCGTCTGTCGACGATTTATCAGCAA
>JALRIY010000102.1 GCA_023255285.1 Algoriphagus sp. | reverse complement strand
CATGTTTATTTCCGTAGGCAACCCAAGGTCGAGAAATTCATGGGCAGTATCCATTATATGAGCCCCCCAATCTCCCAATGCCCCTAAACCAAAATCAAACCAACAACGCCATTGCCCATTGACAAAATCTTTATGGTAATCGTGCTTTTCCACTACGCCATTCCAAATATCCCAATCCAAGGTGCTGGGTATATCCTGAGCAGAGGGAAATTTGGTAATTGAAGTGTCCCAACCATGCCATCTTCTTGGTGAATTCATATGGGCAGACATTGCGGTTACATCTTTAATAATCCCTGCCTCTTTCCAGGCCTTAAACTGAAAATAATTAGCTTCGGAATGTCCTTGATTTCCCATTTGAGTAACTAGGTTGGGATATTTCCGCGCTGCAGCCATCATCAGTTCCACTTCCTGAAACGTTCTTGCCATGGGTTTTTCTACAAAAACATGCTTCCCCAATGCCAATGCCATCATGGTAATTGGGAAATGTGAATGGTCCGGAACACCAATGACTACCGCATCAATTTGATTTGACATCGCATCAAACATCTTGCGAAAATCTTGAAATTGAGGAACATCAGGGAATTGCTTGAGGATATCTAATGTTTGAGGGCCACCCATGTCCACATCACAAAATGCAACTAGGTTTGCTAAGCCTGTTTTGTACAAAGACAAAATATCAGACCTTCCTTGATTGCCTATTCCGATACAAGCAAGGTTTACTTTATCACCAGCCAATACATTCCCCCTGGATAAAATAGATGGGAAAACCAATGCTGCAGAAAGTAAGGAGCTGTTTTTTAAAAATATCCTTCGTGAAATCATGGGTGAATTGGTTAATAATTTAATAAATTGATACAATTAGCTACATCCAAACCAGTAGTTTCTTGGAGTAATAATTTTGAAAATAAAATATCCCCTACCTACTAACCGCCACTCACAGCTCAACTAGGGATACTTCACCCATTACCCTACACGTACTGATAATGAAATAGATAATTACCTAAACTATTAATAAATTCCTTGAAATAAAAAGATTAGACATGACCTATAAAAAAAGTCTTCTCTTTTCTTTGGACCATCCCCTTTTTTAATCCTTGGAATACAGTTTTTGATGGATTTGGAAAAGCACTTCTGTAGGAATTTTGATTATTTTTCGATCATAGGTCATTAATCCATTTGTTTCAATTTCTACATCAGTGGTCTGCGTATAGACTGCCGCTGCCAATCCTTTCGGTATTAATTCATTCAAATCATCTACTAAAGTGCGATAACGCGCCTCCAATTCTTCTTTAGATTTGAAGCTCTGGTATCCCCAATTGTCTTTTTGCTGCCAAGTATGTCCCTCAATCGGCAATCCCAATCCTCCATACTCTCCTAATACTAAACTAATGGTCGTTCCAAAAACGGCTGGATCTGGCATTACCGGGTCTGGGTAGTTGTGTAAATCCAAAATATCTCCCACGACGCGATTGCCAGCTAGTTCAAAATTACCTCCGCTAGCGCTATTGATCAGGCGCGTTGGATCCAATTCACGGGTGAGCGCTGTGATTTCCTTGGTTTTGAACTGTCCCCAGGCTTCATTGAAGGGAACCCAAACCACAATGGAAGGGAAGAATTTGAATTCCTTGATGATCTCAGTCCACTCCGTCGTAAATATCTTTTCGCTAGCCGCTGTTCTTTCCCTATTCACTCCTTTTCGGATGACCCCAGGACGTACTTCCCATCTATTCCCCAAATCACCACTTGGCATATCTTGCCAAACTAGCATCCCCAGCCTATCGGCGTGGTAATACCAGCGGGCTGGCTCCACCTTCACATGCTTGCGAATCATGTTGAAGCCCATTTCATGCGTTTTTTGAATGTCAAACAGCAAAGCGTCATCTGTAGGGGCAGTGTACAAGCCATCAGGCCACCAACCCTGATCTAGCGGTCCATAGTGGAATACTTCTACTCCATTAAGTACCATCCGTTGGTACCCATTGGCGTCCTTGGCCATCCGGATATCTCTAAATGCCGCATAACTTTGTGCTTCATCCAACAGTTTTTTTCCTTGGTACAACTTGATGCTAACCGGATATAGAAATGCAGCGCCTGGGGACCAGGGTTTTGGATTTGGCAAGTGAATTTGGATGGGCTCTCCAACCTTGGCAGATTTTGTCTCTGAAAATCCTTGTGTATCCGTGACGCTAATTTGAACTGTTAAATCCTGACGATTACTTTGAATCTCAGGGTTGAAAATCAGGTTTTTATTTTCCCAATCCGTACTAGAAGTTACTCCCGTAATGTGCTGAATCGGGACAGTCTCTAACCATACAGTTTGCCAAATTCCAGTCACTGGCGTATACCAAATTCCCTTTGGATTTTGAACTTGCTTGCCTCTAGGCTGTGGACCAGCATCCGATGGATCCCAGACACGCACGCGAATGGTTTGTTTTTCTCCCTTGATCAGTAGGTCCGAAATATCTAAGCTAAATCCATCAAAGCCTCCTTGGTGGCTGCCTGCACGTGTGCCATTGACCCAGACCTCAGCTTCCCAATCGACCGCCCCAAAATGTAAAAGGACCCGCTTGTTGGTACGATTCAAAGATAGTGTCAGCTGTCGCTCATACCAGAGTTCTTGATCCGGTCCCACCGTCTTCTGTACGCCAGAAAGAAGGGATTCAGCCGCAAATGGAACGGTGATCTTACCTTGAAAGGCTCCCTCCGGAGCTGTTCCCTTTGGCAAAATCGCATAATCCCATTGGCCATTCAGGTTTTGCCAGGAATTTCGAACCAGTTGCGGTCTTGGGTATTCCGGCAATGGATTGGCTGGATTCACCAGATCGGTCCAATTGGTTTTTAAGGATTGGGTTTGCCCACTAGGTAGATTCAGGAGAAGGAGCAGTAGCAGGGAAAATAAACGCTTCATTGGGAGAGGGTTAGGGAGTTTCGAAAATGATTCAACACATTAAGCTAAGGGATTATCCGCAATAATGCGAGGGAGTCAGTTGATATGGTTCACAGTTGACGTTCAACAGACCACAATCAATTGCAGTTTGGCACCTAAAAACGTACTTAAATTTAGATTCTAGACCATGTCACACCACGACTCGGCTATCGACAGTGGACGGTTGACTGTTGACCATTTGATAATGCCTGAATAAAGTTGTCACATTTTGTTAGGGATCACAAATCCAAACAAAATGAAAAACACCTATCAAATTAAGCAACAGCGTCTGTTCAGTGAAGAGCTGCGTAGACAGATTGTCGGACAAATTGAGCGAAAGGAATTCACCATTGCCCAAGTAATGCGTGAGTATCAGCTTTCAAAACAAGCAATTTATAATTGGCTTTACCGATATTCGGGTAACTTGAAGAAAGGAATCCGAATCGTTATGGAAAAAGACAGTCAAGAAAAGACAACCCAAGAGCTCAAAAACCGGATCAAAGAGCTTGAAGCGGCATTAGGTCGAAAATCGCTGGAAGCAGATCTTTTTCGAGTTATCGTAGATCTTGCCTCCAAGGAGTATGAAACTGATTTAAAAAAAACTTTTGGCGATCAAGTGTCCAAATCACAGCTGAAATGAAACATCCCTATTCATTTACAGTAAGATCCGCTTGTGAGATTCTTGAAGTTACCCGTCAGGCATACTACAAAAAGCCCGCTGTTAAAGAAGCTCTGGATGGTCATGTGATTCAATTGGTCAGCGATGAGTTGGTTAAAGCACGTAAGCGCTGTCCTACTCGAGGATGCCGGAGTATGTATGAGGATTTTGGTGATCGACTCCCTATTGGGCGGGACAAAAGTATAGCGGTTTTCATGGATCTAGGATTCCGGGTAAGGTATCCTAAGCGGTACGGTAAAGCCACTCAGTCAGGCACCAGAATGTTTCCAAACCTGTTGGAGCAGAAGAACATCAATGGCATAAATCAGGTCTGGCAGGCTGATATGGCTCATTACCTGTATGGGGAAACCAAGCTTTACACCATCTATATTACTGATGTATACAGTCAGGAAATTATTGGTTATGGGGCCTATGATTCCAATGTAGCCGAGAATTATGTACAGGTACTTGAGCAGGCCATTTATAAGGCCAAGCAGTCTAAAAGCTTAAAAGGGTTGATCCATCACAGCGATGGAGGGAAACAATATGAAAGTGAGAGTTACAAGGCGGTATGTCGAAGAAACAAAATCAGCCAAAGCATGTGTATGTACTCCTACGAAAATCCGTATGCTGAAAAGACAAATGACCTGATAAATAATGGCTATTTGAATTCCTGGAAGCCTAAATCACTTAAGGAATTGAAGGAGTCCCAAGACAAAGCCGTGTATGATCACAATACACGGAGAAGAAAACAGGCACTGGGGAATATCTCACCAGTACGGTTCAGAAACCTTCTAAAAAAAGATAGAAATACGGTGGAATATACGCTCAAATTAAAACCAAGAATACCTGAGCAACCAAGAGAAAAGATTACAAACAAAACACTAATTTTAACTTGACCCTTGACAAATTAGTGACAACCAATTCCAGGCAAGGTCATAAGGTCAACTGTTGACAAACCACGGACCACAGAAAACTCTAATACAAAAAAATGCTTCTTCCTTTGGTGATTTTTTCAAAGGGATCATTTCTATTGTAAACTAATTAGGATTCTTTTGGCTAAAAATGCTTCCAGCCTTGGGCTTTGAGTTGAACTGCAGTCCCACTTTTGGTGACTAGGTATTTTCCTTCTGCAGCCTTGGTGATATGACCAATAAAATGCACATCGGGATGCTTTTCCAGTTTGCCAAAATCCTTTTGGTCAATCGTGAAAAGCAATTCATAATCCTCGCCTCCATTTAGTACACAGGTAATGGGATCTAGGTTGAGTTCCACAGCGGTATCGAAGGTTTGTTTGTCGATAGGAAGTTTGTCTTCGTAGATGGTAGCACCTACGCCAGAAGCTTTGCAGAGGTGGAAAATCTCGGAAGCTAATCCATCCGAAATATCAATCATGCTCGTGGGTACCACTTGAAGTTCTCGAAGTTCATGAATGATATCCATGCGTGCATCTGGGCGCAGTTGACGTGCAGTGACTACGGTATATTTTTCCAATTCAGGCTTCATGTCTGGATTGGAGAGGTACACCTGCTTTTCTCGCTCCAGGATTTGTAGACCTATCAAGGCAGATCCTAGGTCTCCTGTGACGCAGAGGATATCATTTACCTTGGCACCAGAGCGGTAGGAAAGTTGGTCTTTCTTCGCCTGGCCCATCGCTGTCACGGAAATAATTAATCCCGAACGAGAAGAGGTAGTATCTCCTCCCACCAAATCCACTCCATATTGTTTACAAGCGGCATAAATCCCCTCGTATAGTGCATTGACTGCTTCTACAGAGAAGCGATTGGAAAGTGCAATACTGACCGTAATCTGGGTAGGAATTGCATTCATGGCTGCGATATCGGAAACATTGACTGCCACCGCTTTGAACCCTAAGTGAGGAAGTGGAGTGTAGGAGAGATCGAAGTGAACCCCTTCCAACAATAAGTCCGTGCTGACTACGGTTACCAGTTCGCTTGAGGCTAGTACTGCAGCATCATCCCCAAGTCCTTGGATGGTGGAAGGGTTTTTGATTTGTGCGCCTTTGGCAAGTTGATCAATTAGTCCAAATTCTCCCAATTCACTGATTTCGGTTCTTTTCTCAGACATGTGGTTGTAGTTAATAGGGTGAGCTCAATTTAAATTAGTGTTTTAATTGTGTTACTAGGTTTCTGTGCTAGAATCTTCTTGACACAGTTCTACAAGCACTCCATTGGTACTTTTGGGATGTAAAAATACGATGATTTTGCCGTCAGCCCCTTTTTTTGGAATCTCATTTAGGATTTCAAATCCTGCTGCTTTTAGTCGATCCATTTCGGCATAGATGTCGGCCACATCAAAAGCAATGTGGTGGATGCCCTCTGATTTTTTGGAGATAAACTTGGCGATGGGGCTTTCTTCTGTACTTGCTTGAAGTAATTCGATTTTAGTATCGCCTACTTGAAAGAAACTTGTTTCAACCCCTTCAGAAACAACCTTTTCAGACTTGTAGGGAGCGTTTCCAAGGAGGCGCTGGAAGAGTTCATTGGATTTTTTTAGGTCAGCGACCGCAATTCCAAGATGTTCGATTTTCCTCATGCCATTAATTTGTATCTTTGTCCTGAATCTTTTTCTGAAGTCTGCTGTTAAGACAGAAGAATCGTCAATCCAAGTGTAAAGATATAAAGATATGATCACCGTTTCTGACAAAGCCAAAGAGAGAATTATCGAATTGAAAAAAGAAGAGGGGAGAGAGGAACAGGAAAACATTCGCGTTTCTGTGAAAGGAGGAGGTTGCTCGGGTTTGATGTACGAACTGGGTTTTGATGCTCAAGTGGTAGATACAGACCATGTATTTGAAGACAAAGGCGTTAAAATCTTGGTTGATAGAAAAAGCCTATTGTATTTGGCGGGCACTACTCTTGAATTCTCTGATGGATTGAATGGCAAAGGATTTCAATTTGTCAACCCAAATGCCAGTCGTACCTGTGGATGTGGGGAAAGCTTCTCCGTATAAGCGACCCAAATTAGTATACTTGAAGCAGCTTTAACGAGCTGCTTTTTTTATGGGCTTGGGTTAAAATAAATCCTTAGGTCTAAACCATTTTTTTTGGCATTGGTTACCTTTGCTACCGACTAAAAAACAACAACCCAATGGAAGCACCCATCAAAACCATTCCTTTAAATGACTTACATGCAGCACTTGGTGGCAAAATGGTGCCATTCGCAGGCTATATGATGCCTGTACGCTACAGTTCAGATATGGAAGAACACCTCTGTGTCAGACAAGGAGTAGGTGTATTTGATGTGTCTCACATGGGTGAATTTTTTGTAGAGGGCCCACAAGCATTGGCATTGATTCAAAAAGTAACTTCAAATGATGCATCTACTTTGGTGATTGGGCAAGCGCAATACTCCTGTTTGCCAAATGTAACCGGAGGAATTGTAGACGATTTAATTGTGTACAAAATGGGGGAGGAAAAGTACATGTTGGTGGTCAATGCCTCTAATATCGACAAGGATTGGGCTTGGATTTCAAGTCACAATACGATGGGAGCTACGCTAACCAATGCTTCTGATCAGTATTGCCTTTTTGCCGTGCAAGGACCTAAAGCTGCCGCCGCCATGCAATCCATCACACCAGTAGACTTGGCTATGATTCAGTTCTACCATTTTTCAGTAGGAGAGTTTGCAGGGGTGAAGGATGTAATTATCTCAGGAACAGGCTATACGGGTGCGGGAGGATTTGAAATCTATGTAAAAAATGAAGATGCAACCCATGTCTGGGAGCAGATTTTTAAGGCTGGAGCCGCTTACGATATCAAGCCGATTGGCTTGGGTGCTCGCGATACGTTGAGACTTGAGATGGGCTATTGCTTGTATGGCAATGACATTACGGATACAACTTCGCCTATTGAGGCAGGTTTAGGATGGATCACCAAATTCACCAAGGAGTTTACCAATTCTGCAGCTTTGAAGCAACAAAAAGAAGCAGGCGTTTCTCGCAAGTTGGTTGGATTTATCATGCAGGAGCGTGGTATCCCAAGAGGGCATTACCCCATCGTGGATGCAGCAGGGGAGGTAATTGGAGAAGTGTCCTCAGGTACCCAATCCCCGAGCATGGGAGTAGGCATTGGCATGGGGTATGTTCAAACTGCCTACAGCAAAGTGGGAACTGAAATCTACATTCAGATCCGAAACAAAAACCTGAAGGCGCAAGTGGAAAAACTTCCCCTATACAAAGGGCAATGAATTCCGTAGAAGTTTGCTTCAGTCCAGAGCTGATTCACTTGCATGAGGTGAGTGGAAAGTTGGTGGTGGTAGTAGATATTTTTAGAGCCACCTCAACCATGGTGGCTGCTTTGGCCCATGGCGTCACGGAGATTCTTCCTTTTGCAGACCTTGAGTCGTGTAAGGCCATGCAAGCGCAAGGCTACCTGATTGCAGGAGAGCGCAAT
>JALRIY010000101.1 GCA_023255285.1 Algoriphagus sp. | reverse complement strand
GCTCGCAGGAAGTACAACGAAGGCAGACTTTTATCCTACGGATACAAAAGCTCAGAAAATACACTTTGATTGTGTCTTTGAAAAGGAGCAGTATCCAGAAGATCTCAGCGAAGATCGAATTGAACTGAATGCAGCACCTGCCACTCGCCTACAAATGAAAGACTGGCTGGAAGCCATTGACAAAGACAGTTTACCGGTCGCCGATGTGGAAGAAGGGCATATTTCCACGGCTTCTTGCATTCTGGCCAATATTTCCATGGAACTTGGGGGCCGAGCTTTAACCTATGACCCGAAAACAAGAACAGTTGTAAACGATGCAGCCGCCACGGCAAAACTACGCCGTCCTTACCGAGGGCCTTGGAAGCATCCTGAACCGGATACGGTTTAACTTACAGAATGATGCTTTGAAATTTATTGCGCTTAGAAATCCTCACTTATCGAAGAAAATAATCGGAACAGTGATGATCGGGAAGTAGCGTCTGAGACGTAGTCCAGGATGAGGTTTCCCTTCGAAGTAATCCACTAGCAGATTCATTTGATTCACCGAATTCGCATCAATTTTCACCTGTACTAAGCCTTCTCTGATCATGTCTACTTCCTTGGCAGCCGCATAGGAAAGGTCAATAACCCGTTTGGAGCTGCTCGGAAGGCGATCGTTGACACGCACCACAACGGACTTACTATTTTTTTTGTTGGTTACCCGAAGTGTAGTGCCAAAAGGGAGTAGTTTGTGTGCTGCCGTGAGACTATCCAAGTGAAAAACCTCGCCACTGGCGGTACGCTTTCCCTGAAATTTAGGCGCATAATAACTAGCTGTCCCCTCCTGAATAAAGAGCGATTCGCCCTGAGCGAAGACCAAGAAGGGTAGAAAGAATGCAAAAAGAAGAAAGCTAAACGTAAACTTCATGGACTAAACTACGATTCTCCCCCTACTTGGCAATAAGAATGCCAATTAATGTCAACCTGCAGAGTAAGCCTTGCAGCAATGGCCAACTTAGCCCTATCTTCGATAGACCTTGTCTTCCATAGTTCCCTTTTTTAGTTATTGCCAATGATCAAAATTCTCCATACCGCAGACTGGCACCTTGGAAAGCGCCTGCAAGAATACCCTCGCCTAGAAGAACAAAAGCTCGTTCTAGAGGAAATCTGTCAAGTGGCCGACCGCGAGGATGTGGACTTGGTTCTCCTAGCAGGTGATATTTTTGACACCTTCAATCCCAGCCACGATGCGGTAGAACTCCTCTACAAAACCTTGCGAAGCCTTTCCAAGCAGGGCAGCCGCCCAATCGTTGCCATCTCAGGAAACCACGACAGCGGCCAGTTTGTGGAAGCACCTGATCCGCTCGCAAGGCAGCTCGGTATTCTTTTTTATAGCCGCTACGACACAATTATCCCTTGCGGCACACTAGATGGAGGTGTAGAAATCACAAAGTCAGAAAGCGGCTTTGTAGAGCTCACCCTTCCCAAGTATGGCTTCCCTATCCGACTCCTCCTCGCCCCCTATGCGAACGAAGTCAGCCTACGAACCCACCTCGGTGAGGAAAATCGCGAGGCGGCTTTCCGCGAAGTACTTGCTGGCAAATGGCGTAGCCTGGCAGAATCCTATTGTGATGCTGATGGGGTCAACCTATTTATGGGCCATTTTTTCTTTATGAAAGAGGGTGAACCCCCCGAAAGTGAACCCGAGTCTGAGCGTCCGATTCTACATGTCGGAGGTACGCAGGCACTTTTCACAGATCACCTCCCCGCCCAGATCCAATACGCCGCTTTGGGCCACTTGCATCGCTACCATGCTATCACACATCCCAGCATTCCGGTAGTTTATGCAAGTTCACCGCTTGCCTACTCTTTTAGCGAAGCGGATCAGGAGAAGAAAGTTGTAATTATTGAAGCTGAACCTTCAAAGCCCGTCAGCTATCGGCCAATTGCTCTGTCTCAAGGAAGACCTTTGTATCGGGTAAAGTTTGACGATCTCGCCAAAGCGATACAATGGCTGGGAGAAAACCCCTACTGTTTTGTGGAATTGACTTATGAAACGGACCATTCTATCGATGCGGCAACTCGAAAAGCACTCCTTAAAGCACATGACGGAATCGTCAACCTTATTCCCCAAATCAAAAATCCGGAAGGACAACAGGACTTTAGCCTACAGGTAGAAGATTTGGGCAAAGACATGGTCTCCCTTTTTCAGCTTTTCTACCAAAGCGAAAAAGGGCAGGAACCCAATGACGAACTATTGGGCATTTTCAAAGAAGTCATCAGCCAAAACGATCCCCTATGATCCCTGTAAGACTGGAAATTCAAGGCTTATATTCCTACAGGGAAAAGCAAGTTATGGAGTTTGACCAACTCACCGGAGCGGGCCTTTTTGGTATCTTCGGGGCTGTGGGAAGCGGAAAATCCTCGATTTTGGAAGCTATTCTTTTAGCGCTTTATGGCAGCACAGAACGCCTATCAGATCGTGGAGAAAAGAACTCCATGCTAAACCTCCAAAGCGATCAGCTCCTAATCAATTTTGAGTTTAACGCTGGGAAAAACAATGCCAAAACCTATCTAGCCCGCTACGCTGCCAAGCGGAATTCAAAGAATTTTGAGGATGTAAAACCTGCAGAGCACACCTTTTATGAGCGAATAGGCAACTCTTGGGAAGCGGTTGCCAAGCAAGGCGAAGAGATCATCGGAATGCAAAAGAACCACTTCAAGCAGACTGTGATCATTCCGCAAGGAAAATTTCGGGAATTCATCGACCTGACACCCGGTCCTCGGGCGGAGATGATGAAGGAGCTTTTTGGCTTGGGACGATTTGACCTTTCTTCAAAAACAGGCTCACTACTCAAAGCTGTACGGGAAGAAAAAATCCGTCTTGAGACACAACTTTTAGCACTGGAAGGATTTTCCAAAGAAAATCTAGCAGAAAAAGAAGCACACTATACCGAGCTCAAGACTAACTTAACCCAAGCCGAAGAACTCGTAAAAAAAGTTGATGCAGCATACCGGGAGAAAGAAGTACTGCGAGCAAAGCATCAAGAGCTGCTGAAGTTTCAAGCACTTCAATCCCAGCTTTTGAATAAAAAGCCAGAAATAGAATCCAAACGCCAATTACATCAGGAGTTTATTACTGCAAAAACCCACCTCAAGCCGATTTGGGATCAATTAAAAGATTCGAAAGCAGAGTTGGAAAAATACAGCGTAAGCGTTGAAGATTGCGCAAGGTTCAAGACAAGATTTGAACAGGAAATTGCAGAGCTAGAAAAAGAAGAAGCGGACCTGAGGGAGAAAAACCAAAAAAGACCTCAGCGAGAAGCAAAAATTCGTGACTTGAAAAAAGTATTGGAAGTGCAGGTTTTAAGACAAAATCTTTCTTCCTCCCAGCAGCTTCTCGACACCCTTCTGCCATCTATAGAAACAAAAAAGGAAGCCCAAAAGTCCCTAAGAATTCAGATTAAGCAGTTAGAAGAGGATGCTGAAAAGACTCCAATCCTAGACAGTACGATCTTATCAGAATTGAAATCTGCTGAGCGCGACTGGAAAACCTGGGAAATTCAGCACAAAAAGCTCAGCGATGAATTGGCGCAATTGAATCAAATAGGCTTAAAAATTGACGAAGAAATAGCTCGCATCCATAGTACTATACCCCTTGGGCATGAAACATTGGAAAGCTGGATTCAAGGACAAAAGGATAAATTGAAAAGGCTCGAAATCGAACGGGACATACTTATTCAGAAGCAGGGGTTATCGGCACATAGTCATCTCCTCCACGATGGGGACCCCTGTCCGTTTTGTGGCGCTTTGGAGCATCCAAATCCAATTCAATCCGAAAGTGAGGCCCTGCAACTGGAAGAGAAGAGCAAGGAGTATTCAGCTGAAAAAGTACTTCTTGAACAAATCAGCATCGCCATGCAACGCCAAAAAGAATTGGCAATCTATCAGGAAAACAACTCCAAAAACACCCAGTCCAAAAAGACTGAAATTGGTGAGATTACACTCCTATTGGCCAATTTGAAATTAAGATTGGCCAATTTGAAAATCGAAACACCAGAAGGACTTGCTGATCAGATTCAAAAAATGGAGGACTCTGGAAAGGTGATGGAGAAGCTGCAACTGGATCTCAAAGCGCTACGAAAAACCCACGATGCCGAGCAAGAACTACTCGAAAAAGCGGAAGTTGATTTGAATCAGGCAAAATTGAAAGTTCAATCCATTCTTTCTGGAATCAGCACCAAGCAAGAGGAAATCAAGGATCCTGTTTTCTGCGAAGGATTCTATGAAAAATCTCCCGAAGTGATTTGGCAAACCATCCAAAACGTAGAAAAGGACATCGATGAGGCCATACAGCTTCTCGAAGGGAAGCAAAAACACTTAAGTGAAAAGCGAGGAGAACAAGCAAAAAACCTGGCTGATTTGGACACTTTTTCCCAGTTAAAGAAAGAGACTGGGGATAAAGTAGTCAAACTCCAAGTGAGCTTTGAGCAACTTAAAACCGCGTATGGTTTTGCCGATGAGGCTGCACTTATCCTGCTTTTTGAGCATTCGCTTGATGCCGAAAAAGTATTAAAGGAAATTACCCAATTTGATCAGGAACTGGCGGTGACGCAAAGTCGAATCAAGGAACTGGAAGATAATCCAGAAGTCAGCCAGTTTGAAGAAGAATCTTTTCTGAAGATTTCAGCGAAGCTTCAGCTTCATAAATCTGAAGCGGAAACGCTCCAAAATCAGTTTATCCTCCTCGGTCAGGAAATAAAAGAGGTACGAAAAAACCTTGCCGAAAAATCTCTGCTAGAAGCAACTTTTTCCAAACTCCAAAACCGGGAAAGTAATCTCCGAGAGCTGGATAACCTATTTCGAGGCAGCGGGTTTGTCAAGTATGTCAGTTCGATTTACTTAAAAGAACTATGCAATACTGCCAATGTGCGCTTTATGAAGCTGAGCAAAAATAGCCTTAGTTTAGCGATCGATGAGGACAATACCTTTTGGGTAATCGACTATCTGAACGGAGGAAGAAGACGACTGCTTAAAACCCTTTCTGGAGGACAAACTTTCCAGGCCTCCTTATGCCTAGCACTAGCCTTGGCAGAAAAAGTGAAAGCGCTCAACCAAGCAGATCAAAGTTTTTTCTTCCTGGACGAAGGCTTTGGTGCGCTAGACAAAAACTCCCTTCGCGTGGTATTTGAGACCCTTAAGGCACTACGACATGAAAATCGGGTGGTTGGCATCATCAGCCATGTAGAGGAGATTCAGCAGGAAATTGGGGTCTATGCCCAGATTGAGCATGACCCAGAAAAGGGCTCCCAAATCAGCTATTCCTACTAAAAATATGCGCTCTGCCTAAAAATGAATCGAGAGCACGGTAAAAAATCAAAGATAGACCTTGTGGCAAAAAAATACCCTGGCCAAGGCCAGGGATTTTCGAATTAAGAAAAACCTTATAGTAAAATTGTTTGATTCACTTTTTCAAGTTCCTCGGGACGTACGGTATGTAATTCATCTTCAAAAAAAGTAAGGCTAACCTCCGCACCCATTTTCTGAAGAAGGTGGGCAGAATCATGAATTCGTTGGGCAGGCACATGCATGTCATGTGCGCTACTACTAAGGAGGATGGGCGTCCCTTGAAAATCTCCTTTGTATTTTTCTTCTACTAGTTTTTCTCCAATCAAGCCTCCAGTAAAGGCGACAACGCCGCCGAATTTCTGAGCATTTCGTGCTGTAAATTCCAAAGAAAGGCAAGCTCCCTGCGAAAAACCCATCACATAAATCTGTTCTGGAGTTTTTCCATTATCAATCAAGAATTGAAATAGAAGGGAAACTTGTTGTAAAGACGAATTCAAAGCAGAAAGGTTGCCTTCATCACTTACCATAAATCCATAAGGATACCAGGTTCGCTGGGCGGCCTGCGGAGCAAACACAGAAAAATCAGGAAGATCCAGGTAGGAGGTGAGGGATAAGATACTTTCAGCGGACGCACCTCTCCCATGCAAAAGAATTAGTGCCTTTTTTGATTCTGAAAGAGAAAGGCCTGTTTGGGTCCAATTAGACATAGTTTTTAGGCTCAAATGTGACTGGCTTTAAGGAGGATTCGATCTGCACACGGCTTTTCTCTGCCCAATCGGGCAGTTTTAGGAGTTCACCTAGATGCGCTTCATCTTCGTCAATTGCGAATCCAGGTACATCGGTAGCAATCTCAAATAAAACTCCACCAGGCTCCCTAAAATAAATAGACAGGAAGTAATTTCGGTCTCGTACTTCAGTTACGCCAAAACCTTGTTGGATTAGGCGCTGCTGCATTTCCAATTGTGTAGCGGTAGTGGCTGTACGAAATGCCAAATGATGCACGGTACCTGCACTTTGTACGCCTCGCTGCCCATTGGGATCCACCACAATATCCACCCACTCTCCGGGCTTTCCACCTATTCCATAGCGGAAGCGATTCCCTTCTTGATCGTGCAGGCGGTAATTCATGCTTTCCACAAGCAAGCGTTCGGTAAGCTCCTTCCTTGGTAGGGTAAGGGTAGCCCCAAAAAATCCCTTAATAGAATGCTCGAGTGGAATCCCTCCATAGGTCCATCCTTCTCTTTGATCGGCTGCATTGGCAACAAGCTCTATGCCCATGCCATCCTGGTCTTCAAATCGGAGGATAGATTGCCCAAAGCGAGTCAGTCGATCCAATACGGGAATCCCAAATTTTTTGAGTCGATCTACCCAAAAATCAAGGCTAGTGACCGCAATGGAGAAGGCCGTATAGGTCAACTCTCCAACACCCTTTTTTCCTCTTTGTGCCCCTACAAATGGGAAGGTGGTGAAGACTGTTCCTGGTCGCCCAAGTGCGTCTCCAAAGTAAAAATGATAGACATCAGGGGCATCAAAATTGATGGTTTTCTTTACCAAACGAAGTCCCAGTATGCCCGAATAAAAATTTAGGTTTTGTTGTGGGTCCCCAGAAATGGCAGTGATGTGGTGAATTCCTAGAATTAAGGGTTGCATGGAGATAGCGATAAAGAAAGGAGCCTCAAGAAGAGGCTCCCTTAGGAATTGATTTAGGTGTTGAGTTGACTTATTGCTTTACCAATTGAACGCTTAGCTGCAAGCGAACTTGGTCACTGACTACCACAGAACCTGCTTCAGTAATGGCAGACCAAGTCAATCCGAAGTCTTTACGGTTCAGTTTTCCTTCAATCTCAAAACCAGCTTTGGTTTGTCCGTAAGGATCAGCTACGGTTCCTCCGTAAGTCACCTCCAAAGTCACCTGCTGGGTAATACCCTTTAGCGTGAGATCTCCTTGGAGCTGGTATTCTCCACCTTGATTGACGAGTTTCCCCGCAAAAACGATCGATGGGAAGCTAGCAGTATCAAAAAAGTCTGCTGATTTGAGGTGCTGATCTCGATCGGATTGGTTCGTATCGATGCTATTTACATCTAGGCTAAAGGCAACTGCCGCACCTGAAAAATCATCAGAAGTAGATTCTGCATGTCCTTCAAACTTTCGAAAATAACCGGTTACGGTAGAAATTACTAGGTGTTTTACTTTAAATGCTACCTCAGAGTGGGTAGGGTCGATGATCCATTTTGTGGTACTCATAATTGTTTTGGTTTAAGTTTAGAAATTAGAATAAGTAAAATTTTTTAGAAACTTTAATGGGATTAACCACGGAGTTTATCTAGTAAATAATTAAGGTGAACAACTTCGTTTTCCTCAAGTTGTACTGCTTTTTTATTTGCAGTAGCAATTTGGGGCTCTAATGATTCTAGTAGTTGCAGTCCTTTATCAGTAATTAGCACATCCACTTTTCGGCGATTTTCAGGGCATTCATCACGCTTTACTAAGTCCTTGATTTTGAGTTTGTCCACGAGCCTAGAGGCATTGGACATCGTATTCAGCATCCGCTCTTGGATGGCCGCGATGGTGACAGGCTTCCCTTGCTGCCCACGCAAAATCCGCAAAACGTTGTATTGCTCGGGAGAAAGATCCATGGGTTTCAATACGGCAGTTTGGAAATTCACCAAGTAACTATGGGTGTACAATAAATCAACCACCACCTTGTTGTAGTTGTCCTTAAATTCCGACTGTTTGATTGCTTCTTCAATCTTTCCCATGGGCTCACCTTTCAATTG
>JALRIY010000100.1 GCA_023255285.1 Algoriphagus sp. | reverse complement strand
CATCAATTAGTATGATTTGTTCTTTTCCAAGATCCAGACGATTCCGACCGTAGGCAATCTGGCTTTGCTTTTCAATGATTTCTGCTAGCCTTCTTTTTTTAGTTTCCAACGGGATATCGTCCGCGTATTTTTTTGCAGCAAGAGTGCCTGGACGCTCGGAATAATAAAACATGTAGGAGAAGTCGTATTTTACCAACTCCATCAAACTCAAAGTGTCTTGGTGTTCTTCCTCGGTTTCTGAGCAAAAGCCAGCAATCATATCCGAAGAAATCCCGCATTCTTCGCCTAAAATCTCACGAATGGCCCGTACCCGATCCAAGTACCAAGCACGATCGTAGGTTCGATTCATTAGGTTCAATATTCGGTCATTACCAGATTGAACGGGAAGGTGAATGTACTTGCAGATATTGTCATATTTCTTGATTGTATGTAGCACTTCGTCTGTGATGTCCTTTGGATGAGAGGTGGAAAAACGAACCCGTAACAAGGGGTTTACTTGTGCAACTTGCTCCAAAAGGTTGGCGAAAGTGACGACCTCAGTCACTTCCTCCTCTTTTTTATTAAGTCGTGCTTTGTTATTTTCCTCTGGTGACCATTTGTAGGAATCTACATTTTGACCCAATAAGGTAACTTCTTTGTATCCTTTGGCCCATAGGTCTTTTGCTTCGGCAAGGATGGATTCTGGATCACGACTTCTTTCTCTCCCTCGGGTAAAGGGTACTACACAGAAGGAACACATGTTGTCACATCCGCGCATGATGGAAATAAAGGCAGAAACTCCATTTGAGTTAAGTCGAACAGGGGAGATGTCTCCATAAGTTTCCTCTCGAGACAAGAACGTATTGATTGCTTTAAGCCCATCTTCTGCTGTGGTCACCAAGTTAGGTAGGTCCCGATATGCATCAGGTCCAACAACTAGGTCTACTATTTTTTCTTCCTCTAGCAATTTTTCTTTAAGACGTTCCGCCATGCAACCTAGAATTCCTATAGTCATGGCAGGTTTATTTCGCTTTAGTCCGTTGAAGTGTGTGAGCCGATTGCGAACAGTTTGCTCGGCTTTTTCTCGGATAGAGCAGGTGTTAAGAAAAATAACATCCGCTTTTTTAACATCTGATGTGGTGTCATAGCCATTTTCCTTCATGATGGATGCGACAATTTCAGAGTCTGAAAAATTCATTTGGCACCCGTAACTCTCGATGTACACCTTTTTTTCTTTACCGGTGCTTAGATCTTCGGTAGTCTTGAAATCAGATGCTTGTGCTTCCTCAGGGGATAAAATGTCAATGTCTTTGATCAGATTCATGGAGTTGTATCGTGTGCCAATCGAAAATTCAAATTTTGAGTATTCTACCAATCACCACGCAAAAGGAGTGTAATTGTTTACAAATTTATGAAAATACAGACAAAATGGCAGTATTATTATTCCTTTTGGATTGGAATTTTTAAAAATGGAATGGACAACTGTTCAGTGGCACTTCCGCTATACTCTCCTTCAAAAAAGTTGGAGACGCCAAGTCCCAGGAGTCGGATGGGTTTGGGCAATGAATCTTGATGAAGGAGCTCCACGGCAGTTTGCCAAATTTGAGTTTCATTTGGAAATCGCTCGAATGTCTTACTACGAGTTTGGAGCGAAAAGTCGTTGTATTTGATTTTTAGAGTTAGGGTACGGCCTTGAATCCCTGTTTTTTTTAATCTTCGCAGGATCTCCTGGTAGATCAATTCTAATTGCTGCTCCAATTCATGGGAAAGGAACAGATCTTTTTCAAAAGTATTTTCTGCACTTAAGGATTTTCGTTCCCGATTGGCTTGTACCGGAGATAGGTGTATTCCACGGACAATGTGAAAATAGTGTTCGCCAGATTTACCAAACTTTTTGACTAGGTATTGTAGTGAATATTCCTTCAAGTCTTTGCCGCAATGAATACCCACTTGCCTCATTTTTTCAGCCGTCACTTTCCCAATCCCAAAGAATTTTCCAATGGGCAATTTTTCAAGAAAGGATTCTGCTTCTTCGGGAAGTATTACAGCCTGCCCATTAGGCTTGTTGAGATCCGAGGCAATCTTTGCTAAAAATTTATTGTAAGAAATTCCAGCAGAGGCATTTAAACCTGTTGTAGCTTTGATTTTTTCTCGGATTTGACTAGCAATTAGTACAGCCGAATTCAACTGTAATTTGTTTTCGGTGACATCTAAAAAGGCTTCATCCAATGAAAGTGGCTCTACCAAATCCGTATATTCAAAAAAGATCTCGCGAATTTGTCTGGATATTTCTTTGTAACGGTCAAATCTAGGTTTGGCGAAAATAAGTTGGGGGCATTTTCTTGCCGCTAAAGCAGAGGACATAGCAGAATGAATTCCAAATTTCCTTGCTTCATAGCTTGCAGCGGCTACGACACCTCGATTTTCATTTCCACCCACCACCAAAGGCTTCGCTCTCCAATCGGGATGATCCAGCTGCTCCACGGAAGCATAGAATGCGTCCATGTCCAAGTGGATTATTTTTCGGATTGGGAAATCAAATAAACTTTTTTCCATATAAGTAGCCTGTTGTACCCGATAGGAATTGATTTTTGGAAAAAGATATTATGATTATCCGCAATTATGCCAGTTGTCCTTACGACGTACTAAAACTTGCAGATAATTGTCGAAAGAAGACAGTCCAAAGACCACAGCTCATAAAAATGAACTTCAAACCTTATTTTTATTTGGTGACTGGTGACAAAGGAGATAATCAGAAAGTTTTTTTATAAGGTGCTAAGCTACTATTTATTGAAAATGAAATGGAGGTGATATCGAATTGTTGAAATCTTACAGTCACGGAATTTAAAGAAAAAGAAGTAGGATCGTCTGAAATGTTTTATTTTCCCAAAAGAATTAAAAACGCAGTAAAAAGTGGAAATAAAATGGCTTGTATTTTAGAGGTTAATGGTCTGACTCCTGAATTAGGAGAAAATTGCTGGCTAGCACCGAATGCTACCTTGGTCGGAGATGTGAAGTTGGGGAAAAACTGTACCGTTTGGTTCAATGCGGTCATCCGTGGTGATGTCAATGAAATTCGGATTGGAGACGATACCAATATTCAAGATGGAGCAGTCATCCATTGTACCTACAAGCAGGCTGGGACTTACCTAGGGAATCAGGTTTCGATTGCGCACAATGCCATTGTGCATGGATGTACTATCCATGACCGAGTACTAGTAGGAATGGGTGCAATCGTCATGGATGGAGCCATTGTTCATTCGGATGCGGTCATTGCTGCAGGTGCAGTGGTACTTGCTGGAACAGTAGTGGAGGCTGGATCAATCTATGCGGGTATGCCCGCAAAAAAAGTCAAGGATATAGGAGAAAATATGCGGGAAGTCATTTTGCGGACAGCCAAAAACTACCCTATGTACGCAACTTGGTTCCCTAAGGAAGTGTAGTTTGACAGTCTACTGACCATAGTCTACTGCTCACTTTTCTAATCTTCAAATCTTGTTTTTAAAATAACCAGCTATCCTGAAGATTGTTAACCCTAATTAAGCAGAAAAGGCCTCATAGAGGCCTTTTCTGCGTTTTTATACTGAGTTTATGATGAACCCCTTTTTTGTAACTAACCCTAGTAAATGGATTGAAGTTTAATCGGGTCAGCTAAGGACCGTTAACAGTGGTCTGTGGACGATTTGATTATTTGCAGGGGAAAAACGCAAGCTTGGTCACTAGCAAAATTGCGGACAATCAAAACACATGCTTACTGCATCCAACCACTAGGGTTTTTGCGCCATTCGGAAAGAGAGGCTAGGGTTGAATGATCGATATAGTTTTCCTTTACGGCTTCAGGAAGTAAGGCGTGGTAATTACTCAAGCAAATTAAGCGCACCCCTGCTTCGCTGAAATTTTTGTCTGCTACTTCAAAGCCATAGCTAAAGATGGCCACCATCCCAAGTACCTCAAAACCAGCATTTCGTAAGTCTTCTACTGCTTTGAGTGAACTTCCACCTGTAGAGATGAGGTCTTCTACTACGACTACCTTTTGCTGGGCTACTACCTTGCCTTCAATTGTATTTTCCATGCCATGACCTTTGGGCTTGGACCGAACATACAGAAAGGGGAGGTCTAAGTCATTGGCAAGTAATGCTCCTTGTGGGATCCCTGCCGTGGCTACACCTGCAATGGCTTCAACAGTGGGAAAAAAGTGTTGCACAGCTTGAGTTAGACTCTTCTTGATTATCGTTCTGACCTCAGGGAAAGAAAGGGAAAGCCGATTATCACAGTAGATGGGTGATTTCCAACCCGATGCCCAGGTAAAGGGTTTTTCAGGTTGAAGTCGAATGGCTTGGATCTGAAGGAGCTGCTGGGCTATTTCAGCAGCAATCGAGGGGTTTAAGAGTTCCATATTTCAAAAATAAGGAATCCCAAACTATACCAAGGAAGGATCGGGCTTTTTCTATTGAAATATTTTGAAATAGAAGGATTTGTAATCCCTGAAGTAGGTAAATGGGAGTAACTTTCCCAAGGATGATCATCTACGACCTACGGGGGCCTATGTCTCGCAAATTAATTTTTGAATCCATGGATATATTGGTGTTTGGAAAAGGGTAATAGTATCCATAGTAAACCAAAAGAAAAGACATATACTGAGCCAAAATATTCTTGGTGATAATTCCGAATTTTTGTGCATTTTTGAACCATACACGCTTTATTCTTTTGTTGTCAGATGAAGATATTTGTGAACGACAAGCCGTTGGAATTAATTTCCTTCGAGGAACTTGACTCGTCCAAGACTTTTGAGCATAGTTACCTACAGGCGGATGAGATTCCTGAAGAGGTGGAATGGGAGGGTGATGTAATTTTTTTTGAACCAAATCATGATCTTGTGATTCAATTGTTGTACCTCATGCGTACACGAAAAATGAAGCAGTTGGATTCCATCACTTTGGTTACCTCTAGAAAAGAAGAGTTGAAAAAATTTGTAAAAAGCAGGTTTTTAATTGTGAAAGCCGCAGGCGGAGTGGTCACAAAAAAGCAAAAAGTATTACTTATTCATCGTCTTGGGAAATGGGACTTTCCGAAAGGCAAATTTGATAAAGGGGAGACACCAGAACAATGTGCAAAACGAGAAGTAGAGGAGGAGTGTAACATTCGGGTTCGTGTGAGCGATCGTATATGTACCACCTGGCACACGTACACTCAAAATAGGAGGAGTATTTTGAAAAAAACCTATTGGTATACAATGGTTAGTACGCACGATGTCAGCATGAAGCCTCAGCAGGAAGAAGGAATTGATGACATCCGATGGTTTTCCGAAATTGAAGCAAATACAGCACTTATTAATTCCTACCCGTCGATGAGGTATTTATTCAAAAAATACCTTAAAAATCAAGGGTAAATTAAAGTGAATATGGGAGAAATTCGCTGACATCACCGCCATAGCGATGAACTTCGCGAATGACCGTAGAGCTTATAGCTGCATATTGCGGTGAGGTGATTAAGAATACAGTATCCAATTCTCCATTCAGGTAGCGGTTCATCTGACTGATGGTATTTTCGTATTCGAAGTCAGTGGTATTTCGTAAGCCTCGAATTAGGAATTGTGCTCCAAGTTTTTTGGCCAAAGTAGAAGTTAACTCGTTATAAACCACTACAGAAACCGCAGGGATTTCTTGATAAACTTCTTCTATTTTTTTTACCATCAACTCGATATCGAAATACCGATTTTTCTTAGTTGAATTGTAACCAATGCCAATAATTACGTTATCAAATAGGGCTAAACTCCTCAATACAATATCGTGGTGTCCTTTGGTATAAGGATCAAAGGAACCTGGGAAAATTGCTACTTTTTTCATGATTAAGGCTGCCAATAAGATTCAAATATCGCAGGAGCTTTGTTTTGTGTCAATCCTGAACCGTAATTTTGATTCGAGTGAGGTTGGAGTAACCTGAAGTTTGCGAAATATTCTTTTCCCCATTCTTGGGTAATTCCATTTTCCCTAGAGGCACCAAATAAAGTAACACGAGCATGATTTCTGTCGTGCTGTAAAGATTCCATTAAGATGAGGGTATACTTCAACACATCCTCCTTGTGGGCTACCTCAAATCGATTGAAAACAGAAAGTTCTTGATCAGTAAATCCTCCCAAATACAAGTAATTATCAAACAGATTGATCCAAATTTCTTGGCCAATTAAGTTAAACCGTTCCTTAAACAAATACGATAGAAAGGAGCTAGCACCATGATAGATGGTGTACTCTGTAAATCGTTTTGAAAGAATTTGCTGCAATTTAACAGGGATACAACTTACAATTTGGATATTATTGCTATCAACGGATGTATTAAAAAATACGGGGGAATTAGGAAGTTTTCCAGCTACCCCCAAGTATTCTTTTTCATTTCCTTGTTGAAAAAGGACCCCTGGAATCAATGTAAAGATTCCTTCATGGGAATAAATTTTAGCCGGCAGGTCCAACTTGGCCAAAGAATCGGTAGTAAGCATCTCATCTAGTTTTTTCCAATTCACCTGCTCATAGGTATGAATGGAAGTGATGCTTTGGTTTTTGTCTTTACCAAAAAGAACAAGTGAGTTTGGGTAAAGAAAAAGTGATAAGCTTGCTGTTTGTGTAACAGCAAACTTATCACTCGTTTGGACCTTAAGGTTATTTTCCAAGATAAGTACCGGTTATTTCCAGTTCCCCTCTGTAGATGCGTCTGTTCTAGATCCTACTCGCAATGCTTTTTCGTTGTTGTTTGCTTTTCTCATTGGGTTGATTGGTGCTGGGTCGCGAATTTCAAATACGCTCACTTTGTATCCACCTGTTTTTTCAATTTTATCGGCAAAGAACTCAAATTGCTTTCCACCTGAACCTGGAACTACAGGCAATAACTCCATTTTAAAATCTGGAAATTTTGCGGGTGAAAATAAGGAATCAACAACAGCAACGGATCCAATTGTGTCGTAAGTAACTTTCGTTTCTTCAGCTCCATAATCAAGAAGCTTGGTTGTTTCTGTCCGCTGAACTAGCCAGATAGTACCTGTTTCAATAAACATTCTTAATGAATCCCAAGTGCTCGCGTATTTTCCATTGGAAGCTTGGTAAGCCAATTGTGCATCACGCAACATTTCCAGTTTTTCGATCGTTGCAGCTTCTAGCAAAGCAATTCTTTTTTCTTGTTCCACAACGTCATCAACTCCTTTCCAAAGAAGGTAGCCTAGGACAGCAGCGACAGCAAAGAAGGCGAATGAGAGAACTTTTGTTAGATTCATTTTGAGTGAGGTTTAGAAATCCAATTAAGGTTGAAGGTTTTTAAAACGTGCTATTTTAGGTATTTATTTTCAAAATTAAAATATCCTTTACACAATACTAATTCATTGAGCGATTTTATTCCAATAAATATAGGATGAATATGTTGGTGCCCTTTTGAATGGAGTTCCTCCAAACTCATCCATTTGATTTCCGAAAGTAATTGATTTTCAGGGGAAAGTTCCGGATCACTTCCCAAGCTTGCATCACCGCTAATTCGTTTCACTTCAAAAAAGCATTCTAGCGCATGTAATGGAGGAGCCAGATATTCATTGAGACAAATAAAATTACCAACGGCAATCGTCAATCGGGTTTCTTCATAAAATTCACGAGCAAGGTTTTTCTGGGCAGTACTTCCAAATTCCATTCCTCCACCTGGTGTGGACCAAAAATCTCGTTCCGAACTCATTCTGTGCTTGACCAGAAGAATTTTATTTTCCTCAATCAAGATCCCGTTTACCCGAATCCGGAGTCTATTTCCAAATTTTGATTCAATTTCTTTGCTGATCTTATCTTTTGACATGTACTTTCGTCTAGCGATGAATAAACCGACTTCCCTGCTTCCGACTCCTTCTGAATTACTTCGAAAGAGTTTTCCATTTCAACCCACACAAGGACAGGCTAGTTTTTTTGTAAAAATGGATGTTTTTTTCCAAAAGCCCTCTCCAGATAAGCCAGTCTTTATTTTAAAAGGCTACGCAGGTACCGGAAAAACATCCCTCTTGTCAGCGGTCGTCAAAATACTTCCTCGACTTGATCTGCGTCCTCTGCTTTTGGCGCCTACCGGTAGAGCAGCCAAGGTGATGAGCACCTACTCGGGACGATCTGCCTTTACCATCCATAAGATTATATACAAACCAAAAGGCGATCCTGGAACTTTAGGAGGGG